>JAUWSP010000235.1 GCA_030610025.1 Acidobacteriota bacterium
CGACGAGGAGATCGAGGGGGACGGCGAGACGTCTACGGCAGCACCGGCCCCTCGAGATACCGGTTCCAGCCTCGTCGTGACGGACTGGGAAGAGAGATTCAATGTCGATGAAAACTCGGTAGAGGTCGCCGGCTCCGTGCGCAACTCGGGGCGCAATCCTGCGACAAGTATCAGCCTCAGCGTGCTGCTCTACAGCGACTCCGGCACTCTGCTCGGCAAGAGAGAGGCTCGCCTTGTCAAGGCGGCCCTCAATCCAGGCGAGAGCACCGGCTTCGTGGCCTCTTTCTCGAGCGGCTTGACCTTCTCGGATGCGAAATTCGACATCCAGAGCCGAGGCTTCCGAGCCCACGAAGCAGCCACCGAGGACGGAGAAGAAGTAGAACCGGAAGGGATTTAGGGCGCGAAGACGGCCCTGCTCACTTGGCCGCAGCCGGTCCAGAGCCAGAGGCCTCTAACCCGGTAGCACTTGTAACGCGGAAGCGGCGCAACTCGCTCCAGGGACTCTGGATGCCGTTGGTATCGACGGCAGCGACTCGCCAGACAAAAGTGCCCTCTCCTTGCAGACCGACTTTGGCGGCTGTTTCCTGTCGGTCTTGCACGTCGATCACATTGCGCACGAAGAAGCGGCTCGGAGCAACCTGCAGAGCGTAGCTCTCGGCACCGGAGACCGGTGACCAGGTCAGCACCAGCTCCGAATCAGCATCCAGGAAGATCTCGAAGTTGTCCTCGGGAGCCATCAGGACAGGGGACATGGGTAGCGTCTCCGCTTTCGACAGCGTCCCTTCCGCCTGCACGACCTGCTCGAGAGCCCCGACCTCACGACTCGTTCCATCCGCGGCAGCCACTACCATGCTGCCTTCGTAGGTCGCGAAACGGCCGACTTCCTCTTCCTCGTCGTAGCTGATCAGCGCCGAAGTCTCCTCCCGTACGCTAGCCTCTGCCCCGGGCGTCGATACCCGGCTACCACTTTGGCCGGTACCCAGATTGACCCACCCGAATTCCAGGTTGATGGCTTGTTGTCGCGCGACTCCCGGGGCTGGTCGCGCCCGCCCTACCAGGATCACCGTATCGGGTCGCACCGTGTAGAGAGATCCATCCACCGTCATGACTTCAGCCGACCCACCTGCCGAGGTCTTGACATAGTCCCCGGCGTTGAGCGACACGCGGCTGCGCGCCTTCTGCCACGGCCCTCTTTCCCCTCGGCGGAACTCGACTTCACCCTCGACGGCCACGAACATGGCCTCACCCTCCGGTCCGCGCAAACGCAATGCACTCAGAATAGAGGTCAACAGGGTGCGACTTCGCTCGCCACTTCGGTAGGCCTCTTTCAACTCACCACTCGCGCGCCCGGCCTTCGCTTTCTCCAGGTGCTCGTTGGCCTGATCGTACTCGTCGCGATAGCTGTCGATGCCACCAGCCTCCCTGACCGTTTGCAACAGATCCTGAGCTTCCTGAATCACGGCCGCGACTTCCTTTTCCAGGACCATGCCTTCGACAAACCGATAGCCCAGGTACCCGGCAGCCACCAGCACGACGACAATCACGGCAAAGCCCCACCCCTTGATGGCCTCGCCGGAAATCGTGTACCAGTCGTAGCTTTTGGGTCGTTTCTTTTTGTCGGTCACCGGAAAGCAGCCTCAATTCGACCGCATTACGAGGTTTCAGCAATATAGCAGAGGCGCTCACTCTCGGCTGCGATATTCGGGATAGCCCGCCAGATCGTGCTCCTTGATCCGCCGCAGGAGCGTGCGGTAGCTCATATTCAGGTACTGGGCGGCTCGGTGCTTGTCGCCGTCACTCTGCTCGAGAGCGTCACAGATACGCTGCCGCTCGCTGCTGCCGCTTTCGGCCAACAGGAGGTTCCTCAGCTCCGCGGCCACGAGGCGAGGACCCTCGCCGACGATCATGGCCCTTTCGAGGACATTGGCCAGTTGCCGTACATTCCCGGGCCATTCTTGGCTCTCGAGCAGGCTCGCAGCCTCTTTGGCCAGCATCCGGGGCGCCAATCCCTGCCTGGTCGCGATCTCCTCGAGCAGGTGCTGTGCCAGCAACGGGATATCGCTGGCCCGGTCCCTGAGCGGCGGCAGCTCGATCGGGAAGACCTCGAGGCGGTAGTACAGGTCATCTCTGAATCCACCCGTCTCGACCATCGATCGCAGGTCTCGGTTCGTAGCTGCCACCAAGCGGACGTCGGCTTTGAGCGATCGTGAGCTCCCGACCCGCTCGAAGGTTCGCTCCTCCAGGACACGCAGAACCTTGCTTTGGGTAGCCAGGGGCAGCTCTCCGATCTCGTCCAACAGCAAGGTGCCGCCGTGAGCAGCCTCGAAACGTCCAACCTGTCGCCGATGGGCACCCGTGAAGGCGCCCTTCTCGTGGCCGAACAGCTCGTTCTCCAGAAGGGTCTCGGGAATGGCAGCGCAGTTGACGCCCACGAAAGGCCCCTCTTTCCGCGATGAGAGCCCGTGCAGGGCGCGAGCGAAAAGCTCCTTCCCGGTGCCGCTTTCGCCCGTGAGGAGCACCGTACTTTCGGTCTTGGCCACCCGCTCCAGAAGCCGCAAGGCGGTACGCACGGTCGGATGGCGGCCGACGATGGTCGGTCCCCCAGGCAACCGGAAGACCGAGCTTTCTGGGTCTTCCCCAAGCAGAGACTCCATGAGCTCGAAGAGATCCTCGATCTCGACCGGCTTTTCCAGGAAGTCCGCTGCGCCCAGCTTCATCGCTTCCACTGCGGTTCCGACGGTTCCGAACGCCGTAAGGACCACTACGGGAACTCGAGGCTGCGTCTCTCGAGAAGCTCTCAGCACCTCGATTCCAGACATCCCGGGGAGCTTGAGATCGGTCAAGACGAGGTCGAAGGACCCTTGGGCCAGCTTCTGCGTCGCCTGCTCACCGTCCGCACAGGCCGTCACTTTGTAGCCCTCCTCTTGCAGGGCTCGCTCGAGCATGCGGCGGAGTGAGTCCCGATCCTCCACCACCAGGATGTGGGCCGAAGGCATGGCTCGATTCTACCCTTCGAAGAACACCGGAAAGTATGAGGTATTCGACCTTACGTCTTCAGGCCGCGAGTGCTGCCCCGACCGCGGTGGCCAGAAGCAGGTCGTCTTCTGGATCGACGGTCCGGAGGTCCAAGATCAGACGCCCTTCGCGGATATAGCCCACGACCGGGGGATCTCCCTGGCGCAACCTGTACAGCAGCTCCGAATCTCCTGGCAGAGCCAGCGCCTCTCCAGGTATCGGTCGCTCAGGAGCCGCTCCACCACCTACGAAGGCCTCGGCCTCGACGATGTCGACCCCCAGTTTCTCGGCCAACCCCTTCAGGCGACGTCGATGCACGGCCCTGTCTACCCACAGTCGATCCAAGGGCAAGGGGCCCTGCGCCAGATGACAGCGAAGTACCGCTTCCAATGAGGCGTACGCTGCGCGATCGGGTCTCAAGGCCCTGTACAGGGGATGTCGACGACAGCGGTGGACGAGCTCCGCGGTGCCGACCAGTAGGCCGGCTTGCGGCCCACCGAGCAGCTTGTCTCCGCTGCTACAGACCAGGTCCACTCCCAAGCCGATGAGCTCCTTGACGCTTTCATGCCCCTGCAGCTGGGGTGCGAGGTGGGGTCGAAGCAGTCCGCTTCCCTCATCCACCGCCAACGGCAATCCGCGGTGGCGAGCCAGTGACACCAGATCAGCGGCTCCGGCGCTCGCTACGAAGCCCGACATGCGGTAGTTGCTGGGGTGCACCTTGAGGAGAAGGGCCGTTTCGAGGCCGATGGCCTGCTCATAGTCGTCGATCCGGGTGCGATTGGTGGTACCCACCTCGACCAACCGCGCCCCGGCGGCTCGCAGAATGTCGGGAACCCGGAATGATCCCCCGATCTCGACCAACTCGCCACGGGAAACGACGACCTCTCGATCCCTGGCCAACGTAGCCAGCACCAGGACCAACGCACCGGCGTTGTTGTTCGCCACCAGCGCCGCTTCGGCCCCCGTCAGCGTCGTCAAGAGGCGCTCGGTACGTCGGTTCCTTTCGCTCCTGCGCCCGGACTCCAGGTCGAACTCCAGGTCGCAGTAGGCATTGAGCAGACCCGGCAGTCGGGCAGCCACGTCGCGTGGCAAGGGTGCCCTTCCGAGGTTCGTGTGAAGCAGTATCCCCGTCGCATTGAGGACCCGCCTCAGCTCGGAGCCGACACCCTCACGCAAAGTGGCTACCACCCTTTGAATCAGCTCACCGACAACCGCCTTCAGCTCTTCTTTGCCTCCAGGGGTGTCGGTGGCAAGCTGCCGACGGAGGCTGTCGAGCTCGCACCTCACCTGTTGGCGCACCAGTTCTCTCCCGTATAATGCAACGAGAGCCTCGATCTCGGGGTCTGCCAGCAGGCGGTCGACCGCAGGGAGCTGTCGGCGTATGTCCGAAGATTCCGTCACCATGTCACGTCCCTCCCGATTCTAGCCCGGATTTCCATGATCGAATCCCAAGCTCCCAGCGAGCAAGACGAAGCTCTGCAGAGACTGGATCGAGACCTGAAGCGCTTCAAGATCGATTTCGAGCGCTTCCTCAGCGGTAACCTCGCAACTCCGCCGGATCAACTCCGTCAGAATCTTCAGAAGCAGATCCAGTACCTGCGAATGGAGCGGCTCAAGTCCGTATCACAGCGATTCCAACTCAATACTCTGGAAGCTCGTTTCAACACCCTCTGGGTCCAATTCAACCGTCGCCTTCGCGAGCAGGAGGAAGGAGGGGGAAGTCGCGAAGCCCCGATTCTGGCCGAGGTGAAGATCGACACCGAAGAAGGTGTCGTCATTGCCGGAACAGCAGACAAAGAGGCCGTTCGCGCCTTGTACGATGATCTTTACGGAGGATCAGGGCGGGGCAAGAAGACCGATTTCGACAGCTTTCAGGCACACCTCGAAAAGCAGACCGCAAAGATCCGGAGCAAGACCGGCTGCAGCCAGGTTCGGTTCCGCATCACCTCCGACGACGGGGAGCTGAAGCTCAAAGCCAAACCAGAGTGACCACGCTCCCTTCCTGGGGTCGATCCCATCCCCCCGGGAAGCTCGAACCCAACGATCCGCTCAACCAGGGTTGCGCCTCAGCTCCAGTCCCGTCACCAGAGCGGTGGGAGACCCGATCATTCCCGACCAGGGCTCGAACTCGAGGTCTCGTGCAACGCCCTGGATTCCGTGCAGCCAGGAGCTGATGCTGCCCGTGAGCCAGGCCCCGGCCACAGGCGTCGCAGCCCGGCCCTGGCGCAAAGCGAAGCCACAAACCGGCAACTGGAATCTGTCTTGCTCCAGA
>JAUWSP010000411.1 GCA_030610025.1 Acidobacteriota bacterium
GATTTCGAGCGCTGGGTCGAACTGGACCTGGAGTACATCGACAGCTGGTCGCCTCTTCTGGACATCAAGATTCTTCTCAAGACCATCCCTGTCGTCTTGAGTGGCAAAGGAGCTCATTGAGCTCCCGACTCCAGGACCGGCGAGCCAAATCTCTACGGGTTCTCAGGGTTCTCACCCAGGTAGCCAAGCGACTCGAGCTGTTCACGGGTCTCCTGTTCGAGCTCCGGAGGTCGAGCCTTCGTCTGGGTCTCGGCAAAGGCGTAGCTTTCCCCGATGATCTCATCCACCCTCTCCTGAAGCCTGGCCAGGACTTCCTGCCGCGCCGAGAGGCGGTCCAATGATTCCTGCGGGTCCGTGGACAGGTCGAAGAGCTGCTCCTGCCGCTTGATCCGGATGTACTTCCAGTCGCCATCGCGTAGGGCCACGATTCTGCCGCCCGCCAGCCACTGACTGAAAACCGGCCTCGCAAAGGCCTCATCGCCCTCGACAAGAGGCAGCAGCGACTCTCCCTGGAGGTGGTCCGGGACCGGCAGCCCCAGCACCTCCAGCAGAGTCGGCACCACATCGACCAGTCGGACGACGTTTGGAATTCGGCGGCCAGAGGCGAGTCCCAGGCTCGGAGGGAATCGAAAGATCAGCGGTACGTGCAGGATCTCCTGAAACAGGGCATTGTGGAGGAAGCCGCCATGTTCGAGGAACTCCTCACCATGATCCGACAGGACGACCACGATCGTCTCATCCTCGAGACCCAGACTGCGCAGGTTCTCATTGAAGGCAGCGAACTGTGAGTCCGTGAAGAGAATCTCCGCGTCGTAGAGGTCTTTGAGGTGCTGGATATCGGCGGGGTCGTCCCGGTCTACCCGACTCCAGAACTCCGCGTTCCGCGCCCAGTAGTTCCCTCCACCGGCCAGGCGCTCGAGCTCCGCTTGCGATCCCACGATATCTCCCGAGTAGGAGGGATCGACAAACTGGTCAGCAAATTCAGCGGGAGGAACATAGGGGTCGTGCACCTCGAAGGTGTGGATGAACAAGAAGAACGGCGCGGGCACTCCCCGGTCATCCCTGACGAATCGGTCGAGGGCCCGGCTGGCACCTTCGAATGCCGGGTCCGCGCCTCGGTGCTCCTGGTAGACGTCGAACCCCTGATCGAAGCCGAGTCGGGCGCTGACGTTGCCGCCATTCGTATAGGCCTCGGTCCTGTAGCCTGACTGGGCCAACAGCGTTGCCAGAGTCGGAACGTCGTCCGAAAGACGGCGGTTGCGGCGCTCACCCCAGTTGGCGACCCGATGAGCCGGCGGATAGACACCGGTGAACAACGACATGTGAGAGGTCGCCGTCTTGGGAGACTGGCTGAACGCCTGCTCGAAGAGGACTCCCTCGTTTGCCAGACGACTGATCTCTGGACTGGTGGCGCGCTCGTAGCCATAGGCCGTCAGATGATCTGCCCTCAGCGTATCGATAGAGATGAGAACCAGATTGGGTCGCGGCGGTTCCACCGGCTTGCGGCACGACAAGCCAACAACTGCAAGCCCCAGCGCTGCCAACAGTCCCAGTATTCCCGGTCTCATGAACTACCTCATGATCTCTCCATTCGCATCGGCGTCATCTCACGATCAGGACCGAGCAGGGTGCACGATGGGTCAGGGCACTGGAAACACTGCCCAGATAAAGCTCCTTTGTTCCCGAGCGTCCACGTGTGCCGGCTACGATGAGCTGCACCCGCATGTTGGTGGCGAACTCGACAATCTCCTTGGCGGGAGTGCCCACGAGGACTACCTCGTCGATGCAGCTTTCCAACCCGGCCAGCACCTCCACCGTTCTCGCGAGGATGGGTTTCGCCATCTCGACCACGCGTTCGTCACTGGCTTGAGTCGGCAGGGACACCATCTCAGCGTAGGACTCCAAGTCGTCCGGGAGGGGGAAGACGAAGACTACGAACACTTCGTCGTCCGGCCCGGGACCGGGGTGCTGAACGAGAAAGCGGGCTGCCTTCAGGCTGGCCTCGGAGCCATCGGTCGCGACGATATATCTCATAGGAACCTCCAGAATGACGCTCTAGCCTAGCGTAGTCGCTTTTCGGTCATTCCTCAACGCTCGGGCTCCGCGGCGGGCAGGCGTCTGGCCCAGAATGCGCCAGCCGCAATGAATCCGGCTGCGATCAGGAAGACCGTATCGTACGACCAACGGGTCAAAAGGGTGCCGGCAAGTGCCGGCAGGAAGGCAACTGGGAGAGCGAGCAGCGCGTTGACGCCGGTATAGGTAGGACGCCCGCTGGCTGGAGCAATCTCCAGCACGGCCGCGCTGAAGCCGATCTTGCGACCGTTGAAGGCGGCCCCTGCCAGAAAGAACGCGGGCAGCAGACCGGGCCAGCCTGTCCATTGAGAAAACACCGCGAGGACGGGCGCGGCAGCGGACGTTCCGGCGCAACAAGCCAACATGAGGCGGCTGCCGGCCCGATCCACCAGACGTGCCCACACCAGACTGCCGAGTAGACCTCCGCCGACCTGGGCCAGCAGGAACCAGCCGATGGCCTCGATGGGCGCTCCCAAGCGGTCGCGAGCGAAGACGACATAGAAGGGGAGGACCATCAGGGAGAATCCGGTCAGGAGTTGGAAGACCACCAGAGGCCCCAGTTGCCGGCTGGCCTGCAAGACCTGGGCTCCATAGTCCCGCCATTTCGAGACACGAGGCGACAACCTGGTGTCGACGGGCTCGCGAATCAGCCAGAAACCGATCGAGGCGATCGCCAGAGCCAGTGAAGCCAGTCCGAAGAGCAGCGCATAGCTCCGTGGGTAGGGCACTTCAGCGAGCACCTTCCGGGCCAGGAGCGCGGCACCGATGGTCAAAGGGGCGGCCACGACTTCCTTGCCACCGAAAAAGGCTCCTAACCGATTTGGAGAGATGACCTTGCCGATGATGTCGGCATAGGCCACACTCCCCAGGCCCCCGACGGCAAAGAACAAACCCAGGAACCCAACGAGAGACCAGGCCAGCGCTTCGGGCTTGCTGTCGCCAATGCGGTAGATCAGCATCGCCAAGGCGAGCCAGCTGGCAACTCGTACGTAGATGGCAATCAGCAAGTAGGGGGTCTTTCGTGGCCGAGGCTCGATCCATCGGGCGACGAATAGCTGGGGCAGAGCCGCGGCGACGGCGAGTACTGTCGAAAGCCCCCCAACCCACACAGTCGAGCCGGTCAGGTCGGCAATGAACGCCGCAATCACCGTGGTCGGCTGGGTCAGAGCCATGCCGATGCCGAGAAAAGCCCCGTGCCACCATCCACCCAGGAATCCCCGGTTGTCTCGGGCATCTTGCCATGGTGGCCGTGGGCCCCTTGCTAGCGCTGTTGGCATGCTCTGCGTGTATTCGCGAGAACCGCGATCGTTCACGAGCTCAAAGGTGTCCCGAGAGCTTCTCGAACCGCCGGTGCAGCCGAGGGAAACACCGAAAGGGACCGGATCCCCAGCTGCACGAGAAGACGAGCGCCCTCAGCGGTCGAGGCAAACTCCCCACACACTGCCAGATCGTCAAGCCGGTGCTCGGCGCGAACTGCGTCGACGATGTGCTCGAGAAGGTGCGCGAGCCCGGCGGTCTGGACCTGCTGGTAGTGAACGACCGCCTCATTGTCGCGATCGGAGGCGGTCAGGTACTGGATCAGGTCGTTGGTGCCGATGCTGACGGCATCGACCA
>JAUWSP010000255.1 GCA_030610025.1 Acidobacteriota bacterium
AGAGTTTCCGCTTCGAAGGCTTGAAAGCGCGCCTTCTATCCTCCTCCTACACTCCCGGCCCAAATCATCCCCGCCACACGGACATGCTGCGGGCCCTACGCGAGATCTTCGAGACCTTCGAAGTCGACGACCACGTGAGTATCGAGTACGCCACGCGTGTGTACTACGGCCAGTTGAGCTGAAAGCTCAACGGGTTGAAGCGTTCGGACTCCGTCCGACCGGTCTTTGGGGACTTGAGGGTTGAGGCGGGCGGCCGCAAGGCCCCGGTCACCAAACATAGTCTTTTGCGATCGCGCGCTTGTCGTGGCCGGCGAGGATGTGCATGACCCGGATCTTCTTGAGAGTCAGTGGCGATAGCGATGCCAGAGGGATATGAAGGATCTGCTTGCCTTGCGCGGCGGCATACCGGCGTAATCTCTCGGCAGGAGCCTCGAGCGCCAGATGCACCACGATCTTCTCGAGGCTGTAGTCGATGGCGGCCATCAGCAGGACCTCGGCCTTGCCATGAGCGAAGGAATAGTCGGCATCCGACCAGACATCGAACAGCCTACCCCTCGGCTGGGTCAGGACGAATCCACCGTAGGTGGCCCGCATGATCCCCGGACCTACGACCTGGTCCGCCGGATTCGTGGCATAGAACGCCATATCCGATTCCTGATCGTGCTCGCCCAGCCAGGTCATGGCGAAGGGGTACCGATCGTTGTCCGGATCTCGATCGAAGACGACGGCCACCGATCCCGCATCGCCTGGCACTCTCCCCTTCTCCTCCACATAAACCCGGTCCTCGTGAACGTTCCGAAGCGTCTCTCGAATGTCGATCCCGTCCAACAGGCTGCAAGAGAAAGGCTCCGTCCTCCTGCGCTCGGCAGACAGCACCGAGAGAGCCTTCCTCTGCAAGAAGCGCCCGTAGTCCTCGACGACCAGGTCCTCCGGCGGGTAGGAGCACACGCCTGACGAATCGAAGGCCCGAAGCCAATCCTCCGGGCTCTCGGGATGGGGTCGCTCCCGCACGGGGATGGCGACGGGGCGCTGCTTGACTCGAAAGAAACGACGGCGAAAGCGGATCTTGCGAGTGCCGAGATCCAGTTCCTCTCCTTCGACAGAAGCGGTCTCGATCTCCGCCTGGTCCTCCTGCCAGGGGTAGCCTCGAGACACCTCGAAGACCTCCCAGGCCAGGTTGTCGTCGCCGACGCCGCGCGCCGCAATCACCCACTCGTACAGACCCGGGATCAAGTTGCCCTGCACCCTGGCGCAGCGCCGCGAGAAATCGAAGAACATCCTCCGTTGCCAGGCGGCCACCGTCTCGCCGGTCTGCTCGGTATAGGAGCCTGCCGCGATCCGCCAGACGACCCCGCCAAGGCGGGCCCGATCAGGAGCCAACCGGCAACCGAGTCCTGCTCGGGTCCCCTGGAAGCTGGCATACTCCACCAGCTTCTCACCACGATCGGAGTCGTGACTGCCGCGCTCTCCCTGGATCACGCGAAGTCCGAAGCGCATCACGGACTGGCGACGCGAGAGCGTCGATCCCAGGTCTGTGTCCGACGGTGCCTCACCTTCCCGAACACGCTCCCAGACGGCGTGTGCAAGCGGTGCGTCGGGGAGAAGTGCCGTGAGGCTACTGGGTGCCAGGTGTCGCACCAGAACCCGACTCCGGCGGGTACGAGCGAAAGGGTGCGCCAGAGGACCCTTCAGCCGCGAGCGGACTCCCCGGAGGTGGGCCGCCCCGATGAACGCCACGATGGGGCCAGAGACCTCCTCTCGTGCCTGCTCGAGGTAGAAGGCCATCCCTGCCTCTCGCCGGTCGTCGGTCTCGGACTCCCCTTGCCTTTCGAGACCGAGTTGCAGGCTGTCGAGATAGGCCTCCGCACCCATCTGCCATAGAGCGTAGGGATCGGGAACGCGGTCGGCATGCCGCTCCTCATAGGGTAGATCGGGATCAATGCAGAAGAAGGGCCGATTGCGATCCTGCGCCCATCGGATGGCCTCGACGATGGGATCACCGGGTGCCACGACCCACACCAGGGCCTCTTCGCCCGGCTCCTCCGAGATCACCAGGGAGATCCGAGGCAGCCGCATTACGGCCCTGGCGGCCGCTTCGCGAAGAGTCGTCGGGAGCTCGACCGCCACCGCCGCCGGATCCACGGCATCGAGTACAGCTCGGCCGACGCTGGCCAGCTCGACTCGCTCGTGAACTATCGGTAGCAGGCGAACGCCCCTGCCTACATCTGGAGCCAATCGGCCCAGGTCGAAACCAGCGGTACTCGGCCGGCTCACGAGGTCTCGAACTCCTCCATTTCGTTCTCGCCCACGGACAGTCTCAGGGCCGCGTCGACCGCATCCGGCGCACTGTCAGCTTCACCCCGCTTGAGAACCTTCATGGCATAACGCACCAGGTTGATGCCATCGCGAACCGTGTAGCGGAGGTCGCGATCGTGTGCGGCTCGGAGGAATGACAGCACGTACTCCACGACCTCGGCATCGGCGAACGGAACCTGGGCAAGAAGGATCTCTCGCTCTTCGTCCTCCTCGGGGAAGTCGATATAGATCTGCGGCATCAACCGGGAATGGATGTACTCTGGCAGCTCGTAGGTCGAGGCATCCTCGTTCATGGTGGTCACGAAGCGGAAGTCGTCGTGGGCTGGTATGCGGATTCCGGCCACCAGGCTCTCCACGTAGCGGCGATGGTCGAGCAGCGGAGCGAGAGACGCCCATGACTTTTCGCTCATGCGGTTGCCTTCATCGAGGATCAGGGCGCCGCCACGGAGCATCGCGCTGACCAACGGTGACGCCATGTATCGAACCCCACCCCCAGGCGCCAGGACCGGTGAGACGATGAGGTCCTCGGGGCGGGTATCCATGGTGGCCTGGGCGATGTAGATGTCGAGACCCAGCTCTCGAGCTGCAGCGCAGGCGAGAGTCGTCTTCCCCACACCAGGCTTGCCCAGAAGACGTGGGTTCAGCGGTAGATCCTCGGCCTCGACCCGGGCCCAGGAGGCCAGCAACTGCATCAGGACCTCACGCTGCCCGATCCAGAGCGGTACCTGCTCCACCGGAGATCCCAGGAAGAGCTCGACGCCATCGATGGTCAAACTTGTAGGTTCACTCACTGCGCTTGTCGCCTTTCCGAAATTACCGTTTCTTCGATCTTCGCGTCCGATCGGCTTCGACCTCGAGGGGCCGACACCTCGCGAGTTGCTATCAGGACCATCTCGACACCCGGCAAGAGCCCTGTTTATCAGACCTCGATATTGAAGATGGCATCCTTGGTGGTGCCGGCCTCGGAATAGAACGGTACTCCGAGAAGGCGAGGTTCACCGAAGTCGATGTCATATTTCAGGTCCAGGAGCTTGTCAGGTTTGTCCACCTCTGTGGCAATCAGAACATAGTGAGCCAGCTTCTCCGCATCCTGCTTGCCGTAACACCCCCCCAGAAGGCGCTCTCCCAGCTTCTCCTTCAATCCGGGGAGACCTTCCGTGTAGCTACGCACGAGACGGGTCACAGACACGAGCGGCGCTTGGAATGCGGGTACCGCGAAAACTCCCTCACCGCCCTCATCGAAGGCTCGATCGGCTCCGAAGAAAGACTGGAGGATGCCCGTGAACCCACCGCCACTGGCCTGGCGCTGGCTGATGCTGATCCGGGCCGGCAGGAGCCAGAAGGGCCTGTACTCCTCAGCCTGGATGTGGGCCGCAGCCACAAAAGCCGTTTCGATGAGACGGAGGCTCCAATCCGCCGGATCCAGGAGATAGCCGTTTCGGCATGCCGTGCAGTAATAGACGAGATCCTCGCCTCGAGCGTGGATACCCGCCCCGCAGGTGGGACAGTCCAGCGGAATGAGCGTGAACTCGAACCCGGTGCTCATCCTCTGAACTCCGGCAGGCGTCCCTGCATGAGATCGCGCAGAACCTGCTCCTGGGTTTCACGATCTGTCAGAGTGCTCCAGGCGTCACCGAGATCCAGCTCCGGATCGACTCCCGTGCCTTCGACCACGACACCACCATGACGAAAGCGCCGCCAGCCCCAAACCAGGGCCAGAATGGTGGCAGCGCCAATCACCAGAAGCCCCGCTGGGCTACCACCCACGAGCTGCAGCGCCGTCGTCCCGAAGAACAGAGCCAGCGCCTGTGACCCGACGAGCATGACGGCCCGAAACAGGTCATTCCCGGGTGACTTGCCGTAGGCCAAGGTTCCGTCCTCAGCATCCACGAGGAGCTGATAGGAGCGATTCCTGAAGCGATACCGCACGACCCAGACTGGGTAGTAGATGACCGTCAGGCGCTCTCGAAGGGTCTCGAGGAAGCGGAATCGCACCTTCTTGAGACCGTGTGCCGGGTCCGACTGCAGCTTGAATTGCTCGATCGCCGCCCGCTTGACGACCGTCTCCGAACCGGTGGGTGGAAAGACCATGCCGTGCCGCTCGAGGGCCACCCGGTCGTAAGGCACCAATTGGTCCCCCCTCAGGTCGATCCGCTGAATCCCCCACTCGCCAACGTTGAGGGCCGGAAAGGTGCCATCGTAGCTCCTGGCCACTGACCGCTCGACGTCCACTTCCTCGACAACGACGCGACGATGGCTTCCCGAGCCCTGCGACCGACGCCGTTCCTCCGTACCCAGGGCGAAGCCGATACAGTCGGCCTCCACACGATAGAACGGCAGGAAGCAGAGTATGGTCTCGCCCATCTCGGCCTCACGACGCAACCTAGAGTCCTTGCTCCACCCCTTCGACAGCCAACCCTTTCCGAGGTCGAGAGCCCTGTCGAGATCTAGCTTGGGCTGGACAACCCAGCGTCGTACACCCACTTCTGGAGTGGCGAGAAGCGACTTGTCACAATAGGGGCAGGTGACCACCCGTAGGCCTGTGACCACCTCGAGCGCACCACCACAGTTCGGGCAGCTCAGACCCTCGACTCGGCTCGAGGCCTCTGCCTCGACCTCCTGCTCGCGAGTCACAG
>JAUWSP010000443.1 GCA_030610025.1 Acidobacteriota bacterium
GCGCCCAGGGCGGCATTGCCGCAGCTGGCGATCGCCAACTGCGGCTTCGTCCCGGCCCTCTCCGGCCACACCTGCAGTCCCATCTCGAGCCAGAGGATGAGGCCCATCAAATGTCGGGCCTTGTGGGATCCGGAGACGTTTCCGGTCTCGTCCTTGACCCAGAGGGTGCCGGACTCGAGGTCGAGTGCCTGGGCCAGTTTGTCGGCCGGAGCGAAAGGCGTGACACGAAATCCCTGGCCGTCGATCTCCTCCACCGCGGCGTCTAGCCGCGTCACCAATTTGGCGAAGCTGGAGTCATCGAGGCCCAGGTGCCGGGCGGTCTGGTAACTGTGAAGCAGGCGTCCGTATCTCAAAAAAGGACTTCGGAGATCGCTATAGAACGGTCTCATCAGCACTTCGGGTGACTCCAGGGCGGCCGGGTCCAGAACGCGTCGGAGAACGTGATCGGTGTCGTCGTCCCGCTCGGCCTGCGGGCAGCGGAACGGATGGGGCTCGTCGGGCGGTACTTGATAGCCGCAGCCCTGACAGACGAGAGTCGACGGTGGCTTCATGACGGGATCTCGGGTCGAGGCTTCAGCCTACCTCACTCGAGGCCAACGTGGCTGTTGAACTCGTCGATCATTGCGTCCCAGGCGGGGATGAGCTCGAGCAGCCTACTCCAGAACGCCGGATCCCGACGAGCGACGAAGTCCTCGATCGAGATACCCTGCTGCTCCACCCACGTGAAGTAGCCGAGGTTGAAGATTCGGGTTCGATCGATCTGTGACAGCTCGAGCAGATGGTCGGTAGCAACGCCCGCAAGGTGTTGCCCAAAAGTCTCTCCGGCCGAGATCGAATCGAATCGGCTACCGAATCGCTGAGCGAGAATCTTCTCGTATTCACTGTGGTACATCTCCGCGCCATCGGTGGCCACGGTAACGAGTACCTCTTCGGGCCCCAGATCCAGGTACTTGGCGGTCTTGATCGCCGCCAGGATATTGCAGATCGAGGAGACCCCGAATCGGTGCAGGATCTCGATTGTGCTGTCGGGCACACCCTGCCGCTCGGTCAGGTAGCGCTTGCCTTCGTCGGAGTTGAAGAGCACCAGGAGCTCATCGGTGCTGGCGTCCGAGATCGCCACGGCAACGTCGGTGTTCATGACGTTGTGAATCAACGGAATATGTTTGTCGCCGATGCCCTGGATGTTGTGCTCGCCGAAGCCGTTGTAGAGCATCGTCGGGCATTCCAGGGCCTCTACCGCGACGATCCAGGAACCATGACGCTCTTTGAGGTAGTCCCCGGCCGCCAGGGTGCCTCCAGATCCAGTAGCCGAAATGTAGGCCCGCAGCTGCAGCTCCTGATGGTCGACCTTGAGATGTTCGAGCACTCGGTCGATGGCCGAGCCGGTGCACAGGTAGTGAGCCAGATAGTTCCCGAACTCACTGAACTGGTTGAAGATGATGTTGTCCGGATCCTGGTCGAGCTCGGCACATTTGTCGTAGATCTCCTTGACGTTGCTCTCGGTGCCCGGGGTTCTGATGATGTCTTGCGGGTTCGAAGCCCATGCCTCGAGCCAATCGAAGCGCTCTCGACTCATGCCCTCGGGCAGCACGGCGACCCCCCGACAGTCCATGATCCTCGAGACCGCGATGCCACCGCGGCAGTAATTGCCGGTGGAGGGCCAGATGGCGCGATGATGCGTCGGGTCGAACTGCCCGGTGATGACCCGGGGAGCCAGGCAGCCGTAGGTGGCGAGCACCTTGTGGGCGTGGATCATGGGGAAATGATCCGCCGGTAACACGACGATCTTCGCTTCGACCCCCGTCAGCGAAGAGGGCAGAACGATGTGATCCGGGACGGTTTGAAACGGGCCGCCGGCCGACGAGTTGTTCCAGTGCACGCGGAACAGATTCAGGGGATGGGGGGCGTCGGGCTCGATCTCGGCCAGACCCTGGCGAATGGCCTTGGGAATCCGGCCGGGATCGGCCAGCTCGCTGAAAGTGGGCAGGCGAATCCCGGCCTCTCGAAAATGGCTGACGGTGTTCTCGAAAACTCTCTTGTCGATGACTTGCGTTTCCAACCCCAGTGTCGGCATGACACGTTTCCTCCCGCTACGCAGAGCCCAGGCGGTTCCACAGGCGTCTGGCCTGCTCCTCCGCGCGAGCATGGATTTCTTCCAGGTCGGCAGTGATCAGTCTGCCGTCACGAACCACGATACGACCGGCGACCCCGACATGGCGGACCCGGTCACTGTCGCGCACAATGAAATCAGCGGCACCACCCGGTGCCAAGGGTGCTAGCTGAAGTCCGAAGCGCTCGACTCCGAGTTGGTAGCCGCCCTGCACGCGGGCATCGACGACGACTTCGGCTTCGCCGTGCTCGGCGGCCTCGGTTCTCAGGACCCGTACCTCGTCCTCCATTCGGGCCGGGTAGCCGTCGGTTCCGACCGCCACCCGGTCACTCTCGCCGAGGGCCGCAGGGTAGCCCACGCCGTTACCCCGATTCGAGCGCGGGTTCTGCACGATCCACAGGCCGTTGGCGGCAATGGTGCGGACCTGCGCGGCCTGGCAATGGACACAGTGAGCCAGAACTGAACCGGGGGGCAGGGCGCCGAGGTGGAGCAACCGCTCGAACGGCCCGTCGTAGCCCCGCCCGATCGCATCCTCGACGTCTGCCAGGTCCTCGGCCACATGAACGTGCATGACGGTGTCGAGCTCACGGCACAGGCCGGCAGCCTCTGCGAGAGTCTCGTCGGAGACCGTGAAGGAGGCGTGCAGCCCAACGATCCCTCGAACCAGGGGTCGGTCGTTGGTTCTCAGGAATCGGCGACACTCTTCGAGACCCTGTTCCGCTTCCTCGCGGCCGCCGTTGCGCTCGGTCGCTCCGTAGCAGAGCAGGGCTCGCATGCCGAGCTCCTGACAGGCATCGGCCAGGATGTCCAGCGAGCCATCGATGAAATTTGGAGATTCGTGATGGTCGACCAGGGTCGTGGTGCCGGCAAGCAGAGCCTGGGCTACGTAGTATCGGGCCGAGGCTCGCAGGGAGGTCTCGTCGAGGGCTCGATCGAGCCGCCACCAGACGCGCTGCAGAATCTGCAGAAAGTTCTCCGGCGCCGCTTCCGGGGCAGGCATGCCGAGGGGCGCCAGTCCGCTGTAGATGTGGGTGTGGGCGTTGACCCTGCCGGGCTCGATTCGAGCCGCCGTGCAGTCCAGGGACGGCTCCGTGACGCTGCCCACCGCGGCGTCGGCGGCAAACCAAGCGATGTGCCCGGCCTCTGCGACGAGTACCGTGCCATCCTGGTCAGGGCCTAGCGAAAGAGGTTGGTCTGCGGTCACGATCGGCGTCCGCGAATCCTGCCGACCGATAGGGCCCGGGCGGCTGGTGAGTCCTTCATGGGCAGGGTGCAGCGTCGAATGCCATCGTACGCCTCCAGCGCTCCTGCCACCGCACCGGCCGTCGGCACCAGACCGATCTCACCGACC
>JAUWSP010000071.1 GCA_030610025.1 Acidobacteriota bacterium
CCGTGCTGCTGCCGGCCGGTCTGCTGTGGCTGGTGGTCTACTGGTCCATCCTGCTCTGGAGTTATGGCTCCGTTGCCGAGCGGGCGGTGCTGGTCGGTCTCTGGGTGGTCCTCGGTGTGGCTCCGCTGTGGTTGAACGAGCAGCGGCAGAGGGTGCGCATCGAGCTGGCCCCCGCGACGATCTCGATGGAGAATTTCGAGGAAGGCCGGCTCAAGGGCACGCTGCTGCGAGATCTGACCTCGCTGCAGGCCGCGCTGCCCGACAGCAACGCAGTGACGCATCTATTGGCCGATCTCTACTGCAGACTCGGAGAATGGGATCTCGCGCAAGGTCTCTATCTCGAGGTTCTGGAAGAAGAGCCGCGCAACACGACTGCCCTGATCAACACGGGAGCCTGCTTCTATCATGACGGCGACCACATTCAGGCGGTGGAGTACTTCCAGCAGGCCACCGCCCCGGACGGACCCTCGGCCGCGGCTCATTTCAATCTCAGTCAGATCTACTCGGATCACTACCGCTTCCGCCAGGCGGGTCGCGAGTTGCAGATGGCCCGGACCCTGAACAGCGCCGCAGTTGGAGGCTGGCTGAGCCGGGCCGCGACGGAGAAGATGATCGTCTTGAGCGGCGGTATCGGCCGCTCGGATGAAGTGCGCACCGAGCTGCGCTCGGCCTGGCGAAGCGGCGAGGTGGATTCCCGCTGGTCGGCACTATGGCCCAGCACGCTGCCGCTGCCGCTGGCGCTCGTTTTTCTGGCGATCTCCGGGGGGCTGTATCTGATCGTGCGGCGGGGGCGGAAGAACAAGCCGGCAATGCCTCCCATGGATGGGGACCCAAGCGGGCGTTGGCTCTACAGCCTGCTGCCGGGCTATGCCGAGGCCGAGGCCAGACAGCCCTTGCGTGCTTTCCTGGCCGTCCTGCTACCGATCGCCTTGATGACCCTCCCGCTGACAAGTAAGTTGGGCTACCGTCAGCCGATACTGTTTGCGCCTGGAGGATTGGTGCTCCTTGTCGTTTGTGTCTCGTTGCTGGCGATCTATCTGGGGGCCAGATTCTTGAGGCTTCGAACCTAGGATGTGACGATGAGCGGACGAGACCCTGTTCAGGTACGTGGCCTGGTTGATGTGTTGCTGACCATCGGTCGGCAGCAGGGCACCGGTGTTCTCACGATCCAGAACGAGGACGAGACCGTCGGGATCACCTTCAAGTCTGGTGAGATCGTCTCCGCCGATTCGTTGAATCAAAGCGAGGCGGAGGGCCTGGGCCAACTGCTCACCGAGAAGGGTCTGGTACTGCAGTCAGAGCTCGACGAGCTGACGGCCAGGCACGATGAGGGCGGCGGGCGCATTGTCGACCTCCTGGTAGACCGGCATCTCCTCGAGCGGGATCAACTGCTGGAGATTTTGCGCCTGCGGTTCTTCGATCTCAGCAAGCAGGTACTGACCTGGTCGAGTGGTGAGTTCAGGTTCTATCGGGTCGAAGAGGTGGCGTTCGAAAAGGGTGTCCGTCCCCTCTCGGTGGAGGAGTTGCTGATTCGGGCGGCAGAGGAGCTGGGTCCGGCCGGTCCTCTCCCGGGCAGGGTGCCCACTCCCCAGTCGATCTTCTCGAGGGTGGAAGGAGCCGAGGACAGCCAGGCCGCTCCGCAGGGGCTGCCGTTCGAGATGGAGCTGGAAGAGGGCAGTGAAATCCTCGACATGCTGCATTGGCTGAATGGCGACAGATCGGCCGCCGAGGTGTCCATCGAGAGCGGCATTCCGCAGCACAGGGTCCTGTTCGACCTCTTTGTTCTGCAGCAGGCCGGTCGAGCCTTGGCAGTCGATCACGACACCGCGGAGTACTTGACGACCACCAGTCCCTGGTTGGTTGGCCTGGAGGGTGGCGAATCCAAGAGCTCCAAGATCTCGCAGGTCACTGGAAGGGCGGGCGAGTGGTGGCACTCGCACCTCGATCGGCTGCAGGAAGGCGAGGAGCGGTGGCGGTCCTGGCCGCATCGCGCTCTTGGTGCTGGGTTGATCGTGGCGCTCGTGGCCGTCGTGATGATCGATCCTGGCCGATTCCTGCTGCCATTTCCGTGGCAGGGTGGGCTGCGCCAGGCCCTGTTGGACGAGCAGACATCAGCCGCCTATCTGAAGGTCGATAGAGCCGCCAAGACCTGGTTTCTGCTGGAGGGCCAGTTCCCCGAGCAGCTTTCCGAATTGGGCGCGAACGGATATCTCGTGGCCTCCGATAGGGTGGATCCTGCCGGCCGTCCTCTGGGGTACGCAGCCCAGATTGCCAGCTATCTGGTGTATCCCCTGGGGGAGGGAGATCCTGCTCCCGGAAGCTCCAGGACGGAGCCAATCACCGGTGATTTCCTGCTGGATCCGGAGTTCATCACTCCTCCGACAGCGCCGATAACTCCACTCGTACTCCTCGAATAGGCGTTTCTCGTGGGATATTTTCCCGGAATCGCTGGTTTCGGGAATAAATCTTAGTGAAAAATTGTAAGATAGTAGTGAGCGGAGAGTTGACAACGCTTCGCTAAACTTTTGAAATCGAAGGTTGGCGCGCGGCCGGAAGCGGCTCCCGGCACGAAGCCACTGAAATCGCAGACAAATCAGGAGGAAAACGGATGAGCAAGATTATTGGAATCGATCTGGGTACCACCAACAGTGTGGTCTCTCTGATGGAAGGGAGCGAGGCAAAGGTGGTTGCCAATGCCGAGGGGAACAGGACAACGCCGTCCGTGGTGGCTTTCACCAAGAGCGGTGAGCGTCTGGTGGGCCAGGTCGCCAAGCGGCAAAGCGTGACCAATCCCGAGAACACCATCTATTCCATCAAGCGTTTCATGGGTCGTCGCTACGACGAGGTGAGCGAAGAGATGAAGATGGTGCCCTTCAAGGTCACCGACGAAGACGGTGGCGTGCGCATCGAGGTAGAGGGGAAAGAGTACTCGCCAGAGGAGATCTCGGCGATGATCCTGCAGAAGCTCAAGCAGGCTGCCGAGGACTACCTGGGTGAGAAGGTCGAGAAGGCCGTGATTACCGTGCCGGCCTACTTCAATGATGCGCAGCGGCAAGCCACAAAGGATGCCGGTCGGATCGCCGGGTTGGAGGTCGAGCGTCTGGTCAACGAGCCGACTGCTGCGGCCCTGGCCTATGGTCTGGACAAGAAGAAGGACGAGTTGATCGCCGTCTACGACTTCGGTGGCGGCACGTTCGACATCTCGATCCTCGAAGTTGGAGATGGAGTGGTCGAAGTCAAGGCCACCAACGGCGATACCCACCTGGGTGGTGACAACCTCGACCAGCGAATCATCGACTGGTTGCTGGAGGAGTTCAAGAAGGACCAGGGCATCGACCTGGGCCAGGATCCGATGGCGGTCCAGCGCCTCCGAGAGGCGGCGGAGAAGGCCAAGATCGAGCTCTCCAGTGCCCAAGAAACGGAGATCAACCTGCCATTCATCACGGCGGATGCCTCCGGTCCCAAGCATCTCAACATCAAGCTGTCGCGCAGCAAGCTCGAGCAGTTGGTCGAGGACCTGATCGAGCGGTCCGTCGAGCCCTGCAAGCAGGCGTTGAAAGACGCGGGTGTGAGTGCGAGCGACATCAACGAGGTGGTGCTGGTCGGCGGTCAGACCCGCATGCCGGCAGTCCAGAAGGTGGTCCAGGAAGTCTTCGGTCGCGAGCCGCACAAGGGCGTGAATCCCGACGAGGTGGTGGCGATCGGTGCGGCCGTCCAGGGCGGAGTGCTTCGAGGCGACGTTACGGACGTCCTGCTGCTGGATGTCACCCCGCTGTCGCTGGGTATCGAGACCCTCGGAGGCGTGTTCACCAAGCTGATCGAGCGCAATACGACGATTCCGACGCGCAAGAACGAGATCTTCTCGACGGCGGCGGACTCTCAGACATCGGTCGAGGTGCACGTCCTGCAAGGCGAGCGCGAGATGGCGAAAGACAATCGAACCCTGGGCAGGTTTCACCTGGTGGGTATCCCGCCAGCCCCTCGGGGTGTGCCCCAGATCGACGTGATCTTCGACATCGATGCCAACGGCATTCTCAACGTGTCGGCCAAGGACCTGGGTACCGGCAAGGAACAGAAGATCACCATCAGCGGCTCCGGTGGTCTGGGCGAAGATGAGATCAAGCGCATGGTAAAGGACTCCGAGTCCAATGCCGAAGAGGACAAAGAGCGGCGGCAGCGGGTGGAGGCCAGGAATCGGCTCGACCAGTTGATCTACTCGACCGAGAAGACGATGGAAGAGCACAAGGACAAGTTGAGCTCCGAGGATCAGGCCAACCTCGATCGTCGTCTGGAAGAGGCGAAGCAAGCGCTCGAATCCGACGACCTCGACACTCTGGAGAAATCGGTGACCGACCTGACCGAGGCTTCGCACAAGCTGGCCGAGGCCATGTACAAGGACACCCAGGCGGAAGCCCAGGGCGCCGCGCAGGAACCTTCGCAGAGCCCCGAAGCCGACGACTCGGAAGTGATTGATGCCGAGTTCGTGGACGTGGACGAGGCCAACTAGGTACCGAACGAATCCGAGCCCCGTCGCCTGCAGCCGATCCGGCTGCAGGCGATGAGGCGAGGGTGCCCCGGAGAGATCGAGCCATGCCACGAAGGACAGAACCGCGAAAGTACCTGATGATCAGCGCTGTGGCGGAGCGCTTCGAAATCCATCCACAGACGCTGCGTCTCTACGAACGAGAGGGCCTGATTGCGCCTCGGCGCAGCAAGGGCAACACCCGCCTCTTTGATGAAGAGACCCTGCAGCGCCTGGAGACGATCCTCACCCTGACTCGAGATCTAGGAGTGAACCTGGCGGGGGTCGAGGTAATTCTCAATATGCGCGAGCAGATGGAGAGCCAGCAGATCGAGGTGGATCGACTGTTGGCCTTCGTCAAGCAAGAAATCCTGGATCGCCGAACCGGTGTGGATCGGCGCTATGCGTTGGTCAAGGTGGGTCGAGGACCCCTGACCCGATCGAGCTCCGACAGCCAGGAGGACTCCGATCGAGACGGCCGAGGCCGTCGTGGTGCCCGGTCGTCCACGCCACCCAAATCCCGCCGTCGCTGAGAGACTTCTCTCACCCTGCCCCATGCTACGATTCCTGGATGCCGTTGAAGGCTGAACCAGAAGATCTCTGCCCCGAATGCGAAGGCAGGGGATGGGTCATCGAGCAGGACAGCGGGGCAGGGACCGCCCGTCGCTGTGATTGTCGATTCCAGACCCTGGCGCCACGCCTCCTGGCGGGGGCCGGCATTCCGGCTCGGTACCACAACTGCTCGTTCAAGAACTTCGACATCAACGCACCGAGCCCGGCAGACAAGGATCAGCTGCTGCAGGCCAAGACCATCAGCCAGCACTACGTCGAAGGCTTCCTCAAGCCTGACGGCGCCTTCACAGAATCGGGCCTGTTGTATATCGGCTCACCGGGAGTGGGTAAGACCCACCTGGCGGTGGCGGTCCTCAAGTCGCTGATCGAGCGCTACCGGGTTCGCGGGGTGTTCGTGGACTTCACGACACTCATTCACCAGATTCAATCGACCTTCGATCCAGGCTCGCCGGAGTCCAAGCGAGAAATTCTGGACCCTGTCGTGAATACCGAGGTCCTGGTGCTCGACGAGCTTGGCGCCCAGAAACCGACCCCGTGGGTGAATGAGATCCTCTACCTGATCATGAACAGCCGCTACACAAAGCGGCTGCCGACCCTGTTTACCACCAATTTTCGACTCGAGCCGGATTCCGTGACGACCCATGACAGTCTCGATCGGACTCCGTCGAGCCCTGGCTTTCAGCTACTGTCTTCGCGCATCTCGCCCAACCTGCTGAGCAGGCTCTATGAAATGGCCCGACCCGTGGCCATCGAGGCGGAGGACTTTCGCCGGGAAGTCCAGATGCAGAAGCACCGATTCTGATTTCGGTCTGATCACGGCAATGGCACTCTCCGCCGTCAGCTGCATTCAACGCGGAATCACCAATCTGCGAGCCAACTGGGAGTTGGTCTTCGTCTCGTGGTTGCAGGGCTTTCTGACGGCCATCCTGGTCCTGGTCGGTTTCGCCCCGCCCTTGGGAGCCCTGGGGCTCGCCTCGATCGACTGGGCCGGTGTTACCCAGGCGGAGTGGACGGAGTTTCTCTCCCAGGCGGGCCAGTTGATGAGCCGGGGGGCGGATTCCTGGTTGCTGTTGGGTGCCTCGCTTCTAGTGTCGTCTGCCATATGGCTGGCGGCATTTCTGGTTTACTGTTTCTTCCAGGGCGGAATTCTCGGGGTTCTGATGACCGGCGACCGTCAAGCACCCGAAGGAAGGCTCCGTGGGTGGCAGTGGTTCCGGACTTTCACCGGTCGAGACCTTCGGGGATGGGGTGGACGGTATCTGTGGAGATATTTCTGGCTACTCAACTGGTTTGCGGCGATCTCGATGCTCTGGCTACTCATGGTCGTGTTGGTGCTCGGTTTGACGGCCGCGGGTGGCGGGCAATGGGGAGCGACCGCCGCGTTCGGTATCGGTTGTGGCGGCGCAATCCCGGTCGCTTTCGGCCTTCTGCTACTTCTCTTGTGGGCCCATCTGGCCCAGGTCGATCTGGCGCAGGGAGACTCGGGCGTTCGAGAGTCTCTGCGTCGATCCCTGAATCTGTTGGGGCGACGGTTGGGTGCGGTCACGATCCTCTTCCTCGTTACACTCCTGCTGGCTATCGTCCTCGGAGTCGGAACCTCGATTCTGTCGGTAGTCGTGGGTCTCTTCTTTCCTGAGACGGGGTTTGGAAGTTGGGCAGGCACCCTTGTCCAATTCGGCCTCAGTGGTCTCGAGATGATCGTGGGAAGCGTGGTTGCCGTCGGTTTCTTCGCTTCTCTCGTGAGTCTGGTTCGAAGCGAGAGCGCGCAGGAGCACCCAGGTTGAGCTCTTTTCGGCCGAAACTCAGAGAGGCACTGCTAGCGCTCGTCATGGTTGGAGTGCTGTGGGTCGCTGTCAGCCCTGGCGACTCGGGGAGCCTTCTGGCAGCTGACAACGGGGTTGCTGCCAGTGGCCGCAGCCAAGATGCGGGGACACGGCCTGCGGCAGAGAAAGGCTTGCAGTTGGCAACTCCGAGTCGGCTGCGAGTCGGCCTGGCGACGGACCTCGAAGAGTTGTCTCTACCCTGTTGCGACGGCGATTTGATCGCCGAGTCCAATGGTCGCGTGGTGGCTCAGGTCAGCTCCCTGCGGGTCGAGCCGGGAGCCGAGATCAAGACGCCTGCCGTCTATCGCCTCCAGGCTGCCGCACTGAAAGACGAGTCCCAGGCCAAGGGGCTGGCCACCCAGCTCGGCAGCAGGTTCGGCCTGCCCTCCGACGTGGTGTTCGATGCCGGTATTGATCTCTACCGGGTCCGGGTCGGGCGCTTTTCGACCCGTCAAGAGGCGGAAGCCGGGCAGCGCAAACTGGTAGCGGGCGGGCTGAGCGGGGCGTGGATCGTCAGCGAGCAAGCCGAGTTGGGATCTGCCGAGCTGCGGGTGACGCTCGGCAAGAAGCTCTATCACTCGCCCGGCCGATGGCTGACCGTACGCAGTGAATCGGGTAACGGGATCCGATTCCAGAACACCCGGTATCGCGGCGATCTCCTCGTCTACCTGAACGATCGGGGCCTGCTCAACGTCATCAACGAGTTGCCCTTGGAGGAGTACTTGAGAGGTGTCGTTCCCAGAGAAATGGGCCCCGGGGAGTACGGGCAGATCGAAGCCCTCAAGGCGCAGAGCGTGGCGGCGCGAACCTACACCCTGAAGAACCTGGGCGAGTTCCAGGCCGAGGGCTACGACATCTGTGCAACGCCGCGATGCCAGGTCTATGGCGGGATGTCCGTCGAGCACCCACTGAGCGATCGAGCGATCGCCGAGACCTCGGGAGAAGTGCTGGTCTGGAACCAGGAGTTGGTCGAGGCGCTGTACAGCTCCACTTGCGGCGGGCATACCGAGAACGTCAATGTCATCTTTCCTCAGAAGGACGTGCCCTACCTGAAAGGCGTCACTTGCCTGGAGGCGGGCGTGGATCGAATTCCCTCTCGTATGCCTCGGGGCACGGAATTTCCGAGCGGGCTCCTGGACCAGCTGATGCCACCCAGCGGTGCAACGCTCTCGGAACAGGTCGTCGGTGCTCGACTCGAGCACCTGGCATTGCTGGCTGGGCTGCCGATCCCCCGTGACCGCCTGGCTTCCCTGGAGCGACGAGAGGTGCAGCGTTTCATCGCCTCCATTTTCGACCTGGCTCTGGATGCACGCCTGTTCGTATCGCCTGAAGACCTGCCCTATCTGTTGGACGACCCCCCGGCAACCTGGTCCGAGGAGGACCTGCAGTTGGCGGCCTACCTGATGAAGAGCGGCCTACTGGCCGGTGACCTCAACGAGCCTCTGACGGCGGCCGAGATCGATGAGACGCTCTACAGGCTGGCCATCTACCTGCGCGTAGTCGAAAAGGTGGAGGCGCGGTATCTCGGTCTGGCAGGTGGGCAGCTTCAGGTGAGGCTGACGGAGGAAAATGCCTCCTATGTCGTCGGCGATCGACTGGCGACCTTCCGCCATGTCGGAGCTCGCACGGTCAGCTCGTCGCTGGCCCTGCTGGCGGGCGATTGGATGGAGCTCTTCCTTCACGGCGATCAACTGTTGGCTGTGGTGCACCAGGTCGAGACTGCTGGGGCAACCTATGATCGGAGTAGCAAGCGCAGCTCGTGGACTCGGTTCCGCAGCGACGCAAAGCTGACGGAGCTGGTCAACGATCGTTATCCCGGACTCGGGTTTCAGGGTCTCGAGATTCTGGAGCGGGGTGTGTCGGGAAGGGTCGGCAGCATGAAGGTGCTGGGAGACGGTGGCCGCTCCGAGATCGTCGTAGGACTGGCCGTGCGTTGGACCCTGGATGTGCCAGACACCCTCTTCACAGCCAAACGCCTTACCCCGCCCGATCGCTCGCCCGGGTGGCTGTTCACCGGCAGAGGCTGGGGACATGGCGTCGGGATGTGTCAGGTCGGCGCCTTCGGGATGGCGATTCGCGGCCACTCCTACCAGGACATTCTGCGGCACTACTACACCGGTGTCGACATCGTCCGCACATCGCCAAGTGGCGCCGTGCGGTAGCGAGGGTCGAGGCGTCCGTCGTACCTCCGGCCGATCTCTGGGAGCTCGTCGACAATACGCTCGCTCTCATTGCTGGGCAATAAGAGTTCGGGGGTTGAGGCGGCCGGCGTACCTTCTGGCCGATCTCTGAAGGCTTGAGGGCGTAGGGGGCGACTCGCTGGCTCGAGTCTTGA
>JAUWSP010000527.1 GCA_030610025.1 Acidobacteriota bacterium
GACAACGTGGCGAAGTATTTCCAGGAATGCCGCGAGATGGATATCGCCGTACTTCCACCAGATATCAACGAGAGCAGTTGGTCTTTTACGGCGGTCGGGGGCTCGATCCGTTTCGGCCTGGGTGCGGTCAAGGGTATCGGCGAGGCGGCTGTCGAGGCTATTCTGGAGGCCAGGCGCCAGATCGGCAGCTTCAGGAGCCTGGCCCACTTCGCCATGGAAGTGGACTCGAAGTCCTTGAACCACAAGGCGATGGAGAGCGTCATCTGCGCCGGCTGCTTCGACACTCTCGGGTTCAACCGCAGTGACCAGCTGGCCGCGCTCGATCGTATCCTCGACTATGCCCAGAGAAAGCGCCGGGAGAAGGAAGCTGGGCAGGGAAGCCTGTTCAGCGCGGAGGCCTTGCCCGAGCCGCAACCGGTAGCCGGTTCGGAGGTCTGGAGCGAAAGGGAGCGGCTGCACCGGGAAAAGGAGGCTTTGGGCTTCTATCTGACCGGCAATCCGCTGTCTGAGCACCAGTCGAAGCTGGCGCACCTGACGGACCACACCACGAGCTCTATTCGGGCCAACGGCGAAGGTTCCGTGCGGATTGGTGGCATCGTCACACGCCTGACGACGAATCGAATCCGGTCTGGACCGAACGCCGGTAGGATGATGGCGAGATTCAGTCTCGAGGATCTGGAGGGCTCGGTGCCGGTGGCGGTGTTTGCCGATCAGTTGCAGAAGGTCGGTCACCTCCTCGAGGACGAGGCCATCGTAGTGATCAAGGGGATGGCGCGGGATCGAGGCGCCGATGTGGAGATTACGGTCGAGGAGGTCACGGCCCTGGAACAGGTCGACAAATCCCTGATTCAGGAGTTGGTGATTCAGCTGCCGGGCGACCTCACCACGGCCAGAATGCTCCAGCTACGTGACGTTCTGATAGAGCATTCAGGAGACATGCCAGTCCGCATGGTCATTCCCGTTGAAGGGAGGGAGGTGTCCATCAGCCCGGAACAGCGTTTTCGCGTTCATCTGGACAAGCCCCTGGTGGAAGCCGTCGAGAAGGTCCTGGGCCGTGGCTCCCTCCGCAAGCTCTACGGTGAACCGCCGGTGGCCGTGGCCTGAATCTCTGTGCGACGATCAATTCCCCTGAGCGCTCACCAGGCCCAGCTCCTCGAAGACCGGGCTAGGCAGGTAGACCGCGATCTGCTGGAATCGATTCGAGAGGTCTCTCAGCGACTTGGCTGCAGCGTCTACGTGGTCGGTGGCGGACCCCGGGATCTCGTCCTGACGGGCCAGCCAGGGGACCTCGATCTGGTGGTGGTAGGGGATGGCGAGGAGTTTGCCGGAGGTCTGGCCGAAAGGCTAGGAGGCAAGTTGCGGCGGCACACCCGGTTTGGCACGGCCCGCCTGGAGGGTCTGGGAGAAGGGCTCGATGTGGCCACAGCGCGAACAGAGACTTACGATTCTCCAGGTGCCCTGCCCAGAGTCGAGCCGGGATCGCTGTCAGAGGACCTGCAGAGACGCGATTTCACGGTCAATACGCTGGCGATCGAGATAGGCCAGGGCCCTCCCTATGAGTTTCTGGACTCTCATGGGTCTCTGGAGGATCTGGAGGAAGGCCACCTGAGGGTCTTGCACGACGGGTCTTTCACCGACGATCCAACGAGAATTTTGCGCGGTCTTCGGTTCGAAACCCGACTCAGGCTCAGGCTGGACGATGCAGCTGAGCGTCAGGCTCGGGCGGCCGCAGCGGACGGAGTGTTCGGGGCCCTGAGCGGCGACAGGCTTCGTCGGGAGGTCTTTCGTCTCCTGGAGCCCGTTGGCTCTGCGGAGTCGAGGTTGCGGCGCCTCGACGAACTGGGCCTCATGGCGGTGCTGCATCCAGACCTTCGCGTATTTCGAGAGGACCTGGCCTGGATTCGCGAGGCTGCCCAGGCGTTGGAGGCCCTGCCCGAAGACACTCAGGAGGTGGAGGGTTGGCGACTCGTGCTCCCTGTGCTCCTTGGCCGGCTCGATAGGGCGGGACGGGAAGCGATTGCCGCGCGACTGGAGCTTCGACCCGAGGATCGGGACTGGCTCCTGGATTCGCGTGAGACACTGGATCGTGCGATCGAGGTACTGATGCGCCCCGGTGCCCTCCCGCACGACGTGGATCGTGTTGTGCGGCCCTTGCGGCCCGAGGAGATCGCGTTACTCCTGGCCATCGACAAGCCTCCTGTGGTGCAATGGACGCACCGATGGCTGGATGCTCTGAGGGCGGTCAGGTTGTCCTTGACAGGCCAGGAGCTCATCGAAGCTGGCTTCGCCTCGGGTCCGTCGATCGGTCGTGCTCTCGAAGCAACGCGCGAAGCTCGACTCGACGGTTCTATCGGCGTTGAAGACGAACTGAGATTCGCACTGGAGTTCCTGAAATCAGGGAGCCTGGAGGGAGCCAAGGCGTGAAGATCCATGGAGGTACCGCAAGGTACTTGGAGGTTGGGCGAAGAAGCCTGCTGACGGGGCTCTTGCTGACGATTGCTGGGACCGCGGTCGAGGCGGAAGTCGATCGGCGCAGCCACGAGTTGGTGCGTCGGGAGTGCCGGGCTGTCATCGATTCCGAGGACGTGACCCTATTCGCC
Source organism: Acidobacteriota bacterium (assembly GCA_030610025.1). Taxonomy (GTDB): domain Bacteria; phylum Acidobacteriota; class Thermoanaerobaculia; order Multivoradales; family JAHEKO01; genus JAUVRX01. The sequence goes on from JAUWSP010000527.1 coordinate 2,601, forward strand.
AACGGGACTGTGCGCTTGATCTCGAGGCACGAGGAAGAGAAGTCGGTCCAGCTGACAGAGCTCACACCCGACGAGGTGCAGGCCTTCCTACGAAGGGTGAGGGAGGTGGATCTCTCCGAAGAGGTTCCCGTTGGCGTAGGCTTGCAGGGAGACTGGGTCGAGAGCTGCGAGCTCTACTTGGATGTCGGGGAAGAAGAGCCAACCAGGTACCGCTTCGGTAGATATGACAGCCTTTCACTGGCACTCTCCCGGGTCAATCGAGTGGCGGACGACCTCCTCGAAGTCGTCAAGGATCGGGCTCCCACCGTCGGGTTGCCCTACGGGTA
>JAUWSP010000119.1 GCA_030610025.1 Acidobacteriota bacterium
ACACCGCCCCGAGCCGCTGCAGCTTCCGCGGCACGATGATGGTTTGCGACTCTTGCAGCGGATACGCGATGAGGCTCACCGGTTCGCCCAGTCTCGACATCGGAGGCGACGTACAAGGAAGACCCTGGCGAGTGAGTTGGATGCCATACCAGGCATTGGACCCCGTCGACGCAAGGCCCTACTGCGACAGTTCGGTAGCGTCGACCATCTGAAGAAGGCTCGGCAGAAGGAGCTGGTGGAACTTCTCGGACCGGTGTTGGGAGCCAGGGTCTTCGACCAACTGGCCGATGGATCTGGTGGTGGCGGAGGTTGATCACTTCACAGAGAGAGTCGGAATCGTTCGGTAGAATAGGCACACACAGGCCCTGAACTGGATATGTCTACAGAGCGCATAGAGCCGCCAGAGATCCGCTTTTTCGACGCGATTCGTCGCGCCTACGTGGAAGGTTGGACAGGGCGGCTGGGCCTGGATTCGGCCGATATCCGGGGCCAGCTGTTCTTCGTAGGCGGAGACCTCTATATCTCCCCTGATCATCCCTTTGAGGCTACCGCCAGCGCCTGGGCGGATTCGCTGAGGTCGATCCAGCGTCGTGGCGACGGCGAGACAGAGGCGGGGGAGGGGAGTACCGAGACCTCGAGCTCGGGGCCAGGCAGTCAGGAGGCTGTCGAAGCTCGCGCGGCCACCAGGGGTCTGATCTCGGACCTCACCGACCTGCTGAGTACCTGCGCCAGGGAGGCCTGCCATTTTGTTGACGGTGCCGGGCAGATTCGACTGGACCTGATCGGGCCGCTTCCGACCGCGCGGCTGATCATGGAGACCTGTGTTCGGGGTGAGGATGAGGGAGCTCTGCTGCGGCTGCTGGGGGGTGAGGAATCCAGCTTCGTGGCGGCGGCGGCGGACGAGGATCGATCGACCGGAATCGAGCTCGACCCACAAGAGGCTTTCCTCTTGTCGCGTTTGGAGAAACCTCTGAATGTCGGCGATCTTGTCCAGCAACTGAATGTGGGCAGGTTCGAGATCTTGCAGAACCTCACCCGACTCCTGGCTGTAGACCTGATCCGGAGGGAGTCTGGCTCGGCGGGTAGCCCCGCGACGAGCTCCTTTGGCTCAGAGCTGGTGCAACGGCTGTCGGAGCGCATTGCGACCAGCCTGGAGAAAGAGCCCGTGAGGCTGGCGACAGACGAGCACCGGGAGCTGCTGGGGAACCTACTGGGGCGAATGGGGGAGATGACCTTCTTCGAGCTACTCGCAGTCAGTCCCCAAAGCACGGTTGAAGAAGTCCATCGGGCCTTCATGGAGTTGGGCCGCATGGTGCATCCAGTCCATGCTGATCGATTGGCGCTGGCCGGAGGCGAGGGGGCTCTCGGAATCCTCCTGGAACGAGCCACAGAGGCCTACTTTACTCTGAGTGATTCTGAGCGTCGGGCAGAGTATTTCGAGCAGGTAGGACCTCTTCAAATCAACCAGGAAGACGCGGCGAGTGTGGAGGAGCGGCAGGAGGAAATGAAGGCCGTGGCACGGCGAAACTTCCAACTGGCGAAGAACCTGGCCGATCGTCAGGAGTTTCACCCCGCGATTCAGCTTCTCGAACAAGCGGTGAAGTCTGATCCGGAAAGCGAGTATCTCGCCCTGCTCGCCGAGTGTCAGGCCTACAATCCGAGGTGGCTGGACCGCGCGGTTCAAAATATGTCGCGAGCCGTCAATGGAAGACCCGACGACGGGTCATTGCGCATGCGTCTCGGAAGTCTCCTGGAGCGCAGGGGTGACACCAGTCGAGCCCGAGAGGAGTTTCAGGCCGCTCTCGAGAGGGGGCCGGAGGTCATCGCCGCGCGAGAGGCATTGGATCGCCTGAGGTCGGGGCGAAAGAATGTCGAGAAGAAGGGCTTCTCACAGGTCATCCGCTCGATTCTTGGCCGAAAGACCTAAGGCCTGGAAGGCAGCGGCCGATGATTTCAATGCTTCGGGGTGTCTTTCGGAGAGTGCACGGTAGAATAGACCCTGCGCCGGAGTGCTCCAGGCGATCGCCCTGTGCTCCCAACGCGGAGCCTGGGGAGGAAAGTCCGAACTCCGACGGGCAGCATGCTCGCTAACGGCGAGGCGCGGCGACGCGACGGAAAGTGCCACAGAGAGCAGACCGCCTGACCCGATTGGGACAGGTCAGGGTGAAAGGGTGCGGTAAGAGCGCACCGCTCGGCCGGTGACGGATCGAGGCACGGTAAACCCCATGCGGAGCAAGACCAAATAGGGAGACGATATGCGGGCTGCCCGTCCTGCTTTCGACTGGCCGTCTCCGGATGGTCAGATGAGACCGTCTCCGGGTAGGTCGCAAGAGGCCGACGGCAACGTCGGTCCCAGAGGAATGATTCGCAGCGCCAGGTGACTGGCACGACAGAATTCGGCTTATGGAGCACTCCGGAGCACGCTATTCGAAGTCTTGGAATCGTCGCCCGCAAAGCCATGTTGATCCAGCCATTCGTGTCCGGTAATCTCGAGAACAAACCGAGGGACGGTACCTCTATATGAGCCCCGAAATCGTCGTCAGCAGCCACGAATCACCCGCCGATCGGACTGTCGAGATCGAAGCAGGGGAGTACGTGTTTCAGGAAGGTGAGCTGGGTACCGAGATGTTCATCCTCCAGGAAGGGCAGGTGGAGATCTTCCAGACTGTTGGCGGCAAAGAGCGGCAACTGGCGAGGCTCGAGAAGGGCGACTTCTTCGGTGAGATGTCAATCCTCGAAGACCTTCCCAGGAATGCCAGTGCCAGGGCCGTGGGCCCATCTCGACTCATCGTCATCGACGGTGCCACCTTCGATTCGATGCTCCGTTCGAATCCGGAGATCGGTGTCCGAATCATGCGGAAGCTGTCCCGACGCGTGCGAACGACGGACGAGCTGCTTCACAAGGTTCTGGACTCCGGGGAGGATCGTCTGGACCTCGCCACCAGGCTGGGATCTCAGGTGATCGAAGTGGAGCCTGGTCCGGGCTGTCTGGGCCACTCGGACTCAGGCATGGTGTTCTCGCTACCGGCGAACGGTTCTGTGACCATCGGGCGTCAAGATCCGGTAACGGGAATCAGTCCTGACATCGATCTCACAGGCGTGGATCCCGAACGTTCGAGCAGCCGCCGGCACGCCAAGATGTACCGGGAGGGGCTGATCTATCTGCTGGTGGAGGACATCGGCGCCACAAACGGCACGTTCCTCAATGGCAAACGGATCCGTACAGGAGTTCCTGTTGAAGTGAAATCGGGCGATCAGGTTCGCTTCGGCCTCGTGGAGCTCTCCTTCTCGTGCGATTGAGTGGGCCTGGATTGACCATTCGGCTCGGTACCTGGCCGGAGAGTGCGGGTCCTTTCAAACCACCAACGACCCAACGGATCTGGCGATCCTGACGCCAGGCCTCGATGCCCCTGGAAATCGACAGTCCTCTGGCCGAGCTGCGTGGCATCGGGCCGGCGCGGGCGCGGGCCCTCGGTGCGGTTGGGTTCCGAACCGTCCGCGATCTCCTCTACCATGTGCCATTCCGCTACGAAGACCGTCGCTGTCTGACCTCGATCGGAGATGTCGGTGACGAGGGGAGCTACTCCCTGACTGCCAGGATCCAGGATCTGAAGAGGGTCCGTCTTCGACGTAGGGGAATGTCATTGGTCAGAGGCTGGCTAGAAGATGAGACGGGCAGGCTGCCTGCCGTTTGGTTCAATCGTCCCTATCTGGTTCAGCAGGTGCAGGACGAGGAAGAGTATCTCCTGCATGGCCGCGTCCGTCGACAGAAGTCCCACCTGGAGATGGTCAACGCAAGCTGCGAGCCCGTGAGCCAGGCGCTGCTCGGCGGACGAATCGTCGCGGTGTATGGATCGGTTGGCGGCCTGGGCCCTGCTCTGCTGCGTCGGCTACTGAGGACCGCCTTGGACGAGTTGCCACTCGAGAGCCTCCCAGACGACATCCCGACGAGTCTCCGACGTCGCCACGACCTGCCTCCATGGGGGGAGGCGTTGGTCCGGGTCCACCGGCCGGAGGACTCTGCTGACGTGGAGCAGCTCAACGAACGGCGCAGCCCGGCCCATCGAAGGTTGATCTACGGCGAGTTCCTCGAGCTTCAGGCCGAGCTCGGCCTGCTCCGGTCTCTCGAGACCCGTGATGAGAAGAGGCATCGATATACGGGTGGAAAGCGAGCTCATGTCGAGGTGCAGGAGAACTTGCCATTTCACCTGACCGGGGCTCAGCAACGTGCGCTGGACGAGATTCTGGCCGATCTGGAGAGTCCCTTCCCGATGCTCAGACTCTTGCAGGGGGATGTCGGAAGTGGGAAGACCATCGTTGCGGTCCTGGCATTGATCGTGGCCATGAGGAATGGATTCCAGGGTGCTTTCATGGCGCCGACCGAGCTTTTGGCGGCACAGCATTTTCGGACATTGAGCCGACTTCTCGCACCCAGCTTCCGCCTCTCTCTAGTGACGGGGTCGGCAAGTCGACCAGAAGAAGTACGCAGGGGTTTGGCCGACGGCAGAATCCAGCTGGCGGTCGGAACCCATGCCCTGATTCAGGAGGGCGTAGCATTCGACCGCCTCGCTCTTGTGGTGGTCGATGAGCAGCACCGATTCGGAGTAGCACAGCGCCAGGTACTGCAGGACAAAGGGCACCGACCCGATTTGCTCGTGATGACAGCTACGCCCATTCCACGCTCACTGGCTCTGACGGTCTACGGTGATCTTTCGCTTTCGATCATCGACGAGCTGCCGCCCGGCCGCGGAGAGGTGACCACCCGGGTCGTGCCGCAGGATCGACGGGACAACGTCTACGGCTGGCTCGGCGACCGCCTCGCGGAGGGTGGTCAGGCCTATCTGGTCTTTCCGATGATCGACGACAGCTCACAGATTTCATGCACCTCCGTATCTGTACAGGGAGAGGCCGCCAGGAAGGTCCTGGGGCGATGGCGGTCCGAGGTGCTGCATGGCAGAGTGGATTCTCGAGAACGTGAGAGGATCATGGAGTCCTTTGGAGCCGGAGAAACGAGGCTTCTGGTGGCGACCTCGATCATCGAGGTCGGGGTGGATGTGCCTCAGGCTACGGTCATGGTCATCGATAGTGCGGAACGGTTTGGGCTGGCTCAGCTTCATCAGCTGCGCGGCAGGGTCGGGCGGGGAGCCAAGAGATCGTTCTGTGTGGCGCTCCACGGCAAGCTCTCAGAGGAAGCCGAGGAGCGCCTTGCGGTGTTTGGGGCTACCACCGATGGCTTCCGAATCGCCGAAGCGGATCTGGAGATCCGTGGCCCGGGCGATCTGCTCGGTACACGTCAAGCCGGCGAGCCACTCTTCAGGGTGGCGAACATCGTGACGGATCGGGATTGGTTGGAGAAGGCGCGAATCGATGCGAGAGGACTCCTGGAGGCTGGTGTGGATCCGCCAGGACAGCCATTCATGAGACGGGTGGAGCAGAGCGCTAGAAGGCGGTACGAGAGGTTCGCTGGAGGCTGAGAATGAGAGTGCTTCTCGTAGCCAACACTCTTCCGCCCAGGGATGTTTCCGGGGTGGGAGAACAGGTGTTACAGCTGGCAGCGGGTCTGGGATCGAGGGGCCATCAGGTGGAGGTCCTGGGGCGAGGCCCGGGCGGTGCCAGGGGTCCGAAAGCCTTGTTCCCACTGACGATTGTTCCCGCCTTCCTGGGAGCGCTGCGTCGGTTCAAGCCGGATGTCGTTCAGGTGCACGAGTCGGATGGCGCCTTCGTAGCGCTTCTCACGAGAGTCTTGAGCCCGGTGATGGAACCGAGTCCCAGTCTAGTTGCGCTGCTGCAAGTGAGTTACCTGGAAGAGATGAGAGCGGTTCGTCCACTCGAGTTCGAAGGACGCGTTCTGGGGATGCCCGGTTCGAGAGAAAAGCACTTCAAGGTCTTCAAAGCCCCCCTGCAGATCGCGCTCGGGTCGTTCACTGCTTGGCTGAGCGACCTTGTCTTGACGCCGAGCCGACAAACCGCGCTCGAGGTGGAGAGGGACTATTGCGTCGAGGGAGTGCAGGTACTACCCAATGTTACCGGCGGGCGCCCCATCGAAGCGGGTTCCACTCCGCCGGCCGAGGCGTCGGAAGGGTTCTTCCTGTTCGTTGGGCGACTGCGCATTCGCAAAGGCGTGGAGGTCTTGCTGAACGCCATATCCAACCTCCGGAAGAGTGGGCGTGAAGTACACCTGGTGGTGGCTGGAGATGGTGAGCATCGCGCCTCTCTCGAGGCTGCCTCTCGTCGGCTGGGTCTCGCGTACTCGGTGCGATTTGTTGGCGGGTGCGATGCCATAATCGTGCGGGAACTGATGTTGCGAGCGGTAGCGTTGGTGGTCCCTTCCATCTACGAGGGGATGCCGCTGGTTGTCCTGGAAGCCATGGAGTGCGAGCTACCTGTGGTAGCGAGTGCCGTGAGTGGTTTGCCAGACGTGGTGATTCCGGAGCGCACCGGGTGGCTTGTCCCGGCGGAAGACGTAGGTGCGTTGAGTACGGCCCTGGCCGAGGTCTTCGACGATCCTGAGAGTGCGCAAGGAAGAGGCGAGGCCGGAAAACGGGTGTTGGATGAGTTCTTCAGGCCGGAGCACGCCGCCGGGATCTGGTCTGGGCTGCTGGATGCAGAAAGGTCGACCGGGGAGCCGAGCTCTCGTAAATCAGGGGCACAACCTTGGCAGGAGTCGAAGATGCCGGACGAGAAGGGTAGGACGCCATGATGGGCCGGGCGCTCCTCATGGTGGGTTGGGTGTCGACGGGAGGCCTCTTGTTGACGGCATTCCTCGGCCACCGGGTCGGGGCACAGGGTGCCATGGGCTGGCATCTTCTGGCAGCTCTCTTCTCGACGCTGCTGGTGCTGTTCTCGCACTCATGGATCCTGTTCTATCTCATGGGTACGGGCAAGGCGATCAAGTTGGCGGCGCTCGAGCACGACCTCCATGGCGACCTGGCCGAGCAGACCCGAGAATTCAAGAATCGGAGCAGCTCCTGGTTGATGCTGGCCATGATGGCGGTCATGGCTACCTTCATTGTCGGTGGAGGAGTCGCGACACGGGTCGTCCCTGCGTGGGTGCATTCATCACTGTTTCTGGCGACTCTGGCAGTCCAGGTCTGGACGCTGATTATCGAGGGTAGGGTGCTTGCCGACAACGAGCGATTGATGCGGAGTGTGGATAGGCAGGTCAGGCATGCTGAATCCGGCGCTGACACCGATGGTGGGGAATCCTAGACGAGGTTGAGTGAGTCGTGTCCATGATACCGTCGGGCTCCTCTTTGCCCTGTCCTATAATCACGCGACCCCGATGGTAAGGACCCTACTGGCCACAAGTGGCTTCCCAGAACGCTAATCGCAGCTCTATCGAGGCAAACCCGAGACCATGATTACCGAGAATGTCGTCCTCTCCGGGATGCGAGCCACGGGCCGCATCCACCTTGGCAACTACTTCGGCGCCGTGAAGAACTGGGTCGAGCTGCAGGACAAATACCGGTGCTTCTATTTCATCGCCGATTGGCATGCCCTGACCACGGACTACGCAGATCCGTCGCGGATAGGCGGCAATTCGCTCGAGATGCTCGCCGACTTGCTGGCTTCGGGCCTCGATCCTGAGCGATCGGTGATCTTTGTCCAGTCTCTGG
>JAUWSP010000548.1 GCA_030610025.1 Acidobacteriota bacterium
CGATCGCGATGTCTATCGATTCTCCCGACGGGGCTCTCGCCGCAAGCTCATGCTCGACGGCAAGAAGAGAACCGTCCTCGAGAGCAACCATGATTGCCGTATCCTCACCCTGCCGACCGAGGCCACCGTCCATTTGGGCTATGGACTCGATCACCGGAGAATCTCGAGGTCGGGACTCACCGAGCTCGAGGCGGAGTTCCGTCTGCGCCTACACCCAGAAGGAACAGGCCAGGATGTCCAACTCTTCCAGGATCGCCTCGATCTTTCGGACCCGGCGTGGAAGAGCGCCAGTGTCGACTTGAGGCCCTATGAGCACCAGAGAGTCCAGATCTGTCTCGACATCGAGGGAGCGGAGGACTCGAGCGACGACTCGGAGGGCAAGCTCGCCTACTGGGCCAACCCCCGAATCGGGCCTTTGTCCACTTCCGATCGCTCCCAAGAAGCGGGTAGCGATCCCTTCGAGGCCCTGACCGATGAGGAGATTCGGACTACGAAGGAGCAACTGAAGGCTCTCGGTTACATCGACTGAATCGCCAAGTCGTCGCATTTCAATACCACCCGTCAGGGTAGCAGCGATCTTCAACCCCTTTGGTATGCTGTAGAGGTCCGAATCGGTGGCTCCGCGCGAGCCGGTACGGACTTTCTTATCGGAGTTTCCGAATTGCTCCAGCGCGGTCTATCTGCGTGCATCGAGGAGAAGGGGATCGTGACTGGATCTCGTCGGACACGGTTTCGCATCTTGCGCCTGCTGCGGGGAATGGCAGGGCTCTTGCCCGTCTTTCTTCTCGTGGTTTCCAGCCCTGCAACGCTCGCAGCCTCTCTGTCCCAGCCCGTCGTCTTTTGCAGCCTGCCCGCTGACAGGGCGCCAGCCAGCGGATTGGCTGGCGGTATGCTGCCATCCGACTACGGCGAGGGTGCATCGCTCGTAGTCCTACAACCCGATGGCAGCACCTCGCGCCTGGCGGGCGACTTCGCGAGTGCGTGCGACCCCGACGTCTCCTTCGACGGTGAGCACATCCTGTTCGCCGGCCAGGAACACCTGGGGGATCCCTGGAACATCTGGGAGATGCGCGCCGACGGCACCGAAGTGCGGCAGATCACTCATGAAGCGCTCGACTGTCGCCGGCCCATCTACCTCTCGACGTTCTACACCATTACCTCCTCAGAGCCCTGGTACACGATCCTCTTCGAGCGTCAGGACGGCGTCTTGAATGAGGCAGGCACAGCCCCCGGGACCAGTCTCTACACGGTTCGCCTCGATGGCTCCGAACGCCGCCGCATCACTTTCCACCCAGGCAACGACCGCACGCCTTTCCTACTGCAGGACGGTCTTCTCCTTTTCTCCGGCTGGAGGATGCTGTCGGATCCGGGGTTTCCCAACGGTCGGATAGGACTTTATGGAATCCAGACCGATGGCATCGACTATTCGTCGTATGGCGGACTCCAGGGGGCGAGGATCCAGCACATGCCTACCCTCACCACGGATGGACTCGTGGTGTTCGTGGAAGCCGACCGTTTGGGCTGGGCCGGCGCCGGGACGCTGGCCGCCCTCCGAATGCAGCGCCCGCACCACTCCTACATCTCCCTGACCGACGACAGCGTTGGCCTGTTCCACTCTCCCTCCCCGCTGGCGGACGGAAGCCTGCTCGTCTCCCATCGTTCTGCGGCCGGCGAAAGCACTTTCAACCTCGTCAGGTTCTGGCCGGACACCGGTGAGTCGGAGACTCTCTTCGAGCTTCCAGGCAGCCACATTCTGCATGCCAAGGCTCTCGCGCCCCGCTCGGAGCCGGACGGTCGCTCCAGCACGGTGCGCCCCGAGTCTCCAACGGGCAAGCTCTACTGTCTGAATATCTATGAGAGCGACCAGGCCATTGCGACTCTCGAGAAGGGCAGCGTCGAGCGCGTGCGGGTCATCGAGGGCTTGCCGCCACCTGAGGCTTCACTGACGGCAACGCCAGACTCGACCATCGGCGGCGCTTCGGTGGTACCTCGGCGGCTCCTTGGTGAAGCTCCCGTCGAGCCCGATGGATCCTTCCACATAGACCTGCCCGCCGACCTGCCGGTAAAGCTCCAACTTCTGGACCGGGACGGACTGGCCCTGGCCAGCTGCGACTGGATCTGGGTCAAGAACCGGGAGTATCGTGGTTGTATCGGCTGTCACGAGGATCCCGAGTTGACCCCCGAGAATCGCTTCGTGCAGGCCGTAGAACGACCGGCAACTCGACTCACACTTCCACCCGAGAGGCGCCGCAGCGTGAGCTTTCGACAGCAGGTTCTACCGCTCCTCCAATCCCGGTGCAGCACCTGCCACGGCGAGGGAGACGGAAATCTTCCGTTGGGCTCCCTGGCGGATGAGGAAGGTGCTTGGAGGGCCTACCAGGCCCTGCTTGCCAGACAGAGCACTGAAGACTCGGGCCGTGGCCGTCTGGTCGACCCGGGCCGCGCCAGGACCAGCCGTCTGGTCTGGCGGCTCTTCGGCCGGGACACCTCGTCAACCCCGGACCCAGGAGCAGAGACGATGCGTCAGATCCCCTCCGAGCACGTCGGTCTGCTGAGTGATGATGAGCGCCGGGTCTTCGTGGAGTGGATCGATCTCGGAGCCCAATGGGACCTGCCCGAGGAGAGCCCTGCCGGTGAAGAGCGAGGGATCACACCATGAGAGCGCCGACCTCCTGCGTGACGCTCATGCTTTGCCTGGCAACCCCGCTTGCCGGTCAATCGACCGCCCTCCTCTTTACCGATGTCACCGAGGAGGCCGGCATCCAATTCCATCACGGCTTCGGGGACCTGGAGCTCAGCAACATCGTCGAGGGCTCCGGTCC
>JAUWSP010000511.1 GCA_030610025.1 Acidobacteriota bacterium
CGTGCGATCGGAGGCCAGGCCGAGATCCGTCACATCGCCGATCGGATCCGCCTGCTGCTCGACGACGGGGCCAGGCCAGAGACCATTGGAGTGGTCGCCCGACAGCTCGGCCCCTATGTTTCCGTCCTCCGCACCCACTTCTGGCGTTTGGGTATTCCATTCTCCGCCATCGCCGCTGTCGGGCCCCGAACTGAGCCCGGAAGACAGGTAGGGGCCGTACTGGACCTCATCAAACAGGGGCGGCTGGCACCGGTCGAGCGCTGGCTCGACGCCAGTCAGGGATGGTCCGAGAAATCCAGCTTCGATCTGAGGCTGGCCTTCTATGGCTTCGGTGCCGGACGGCTGGAGGAAGCGGCCGGCCTCGAGCTGGCACCGGACACAGCGGACGGCAGCCTCCCGCTGCCGGTTCATGGAGGGCTCGCCGATCACGATGTCGACGAGGATCCTCCAGGCCGGAGCCTCGATCGCCGCACGATTGCGGGGAAAGATGTGGTTCGGGCTCGCGAAGAGGCCCGTCGACTCTGCGAGCACCTCGACAGCTGGCAGAAGGTAGAGATCCTCGAGCGCCACATCGAGGAGCTGAGAGCGTTCCTTCTGGACGATCTCCAATGGTCTGCCGGGAACGAGCTCACGCTTCGGCTGACCCAAGCGACCGACCGACTCCGCGAGCAGACCCGAGCCGAGCTACCTCTGACCTTCGAGGAGATGGTGCGGTGGCTGGAGTCAGCATGGTCGGAGATCGGCCGCGACTCTCTTGGCGGCAGAGGCGGTGGAGTCCAGGTCCTCGACGTGACCGAAGCCCGTGGGCGCACCTTCGAGCACCTCTTTGTCGCCGGGCTGAACCGGGGTGTCTTTCCTCGCACGGTCCGCGAAGACCCGCTGCTACCGGACTCCCTGCGCCAGGTGCTGAGCCGGGAGGGCTACGGTGTCCTGCCCGACCTCGCCCGCAAGCTGTCAGGTTTCGCCGAGGAGCGCTTTCTCTTCGCTCAACTGATGGCCTCCAGCCCCTCAGTAACTCTCTCCTGGCAGGGGGTTGACGACGACGGACACCCGCTCAGCGTCTCGCCGCTCGTCGAGAGAATGCGGTGGTCAGACGCCGCGGCAGACCACCAGGAATGGCGGGAACCACCCACCGTTCAACCCCTTTTCACACTCACCCGCCAGGCCGAGCCCGACTCCGCAAGAGCCCCCCGTCTGGCCTACGAGCATGCCGTCAACGCCGCCATGTGGGGAGCTCGAACAGAGCTTGGAGGCTTCCTCACTGCGGCGATCGACGAAGGCGCCAAGACCTCTCTCGACTGGAACTCCACCGATGACTCCGAGCAGGTGTCACCGGTCTCCAGCTCCGACCGATACGGCGAGGCTCGAATCCGAATTCTCGGCGAGATGGACCCGATCAGGGGGCAAGCCGAAGGAGAGCGTACGTTCGGGAGGCTGGGGCCATTCTTCGGGTTCGTCGGTCCGATTCCCGGCGGCCAGGATCTGCGGATCGGCAGGCGCCTCTACGTTACCGCTCTCGAGGGCCTCGCAGCCTGCTCCTGGCAAACGTTTCTGACGCGGCTGCTGCGCCTCGAGGCACTGCCAGATCCCCTGGAGATCCTGCCCGGAATCAGCCCGGTTCTGGTCGGAGACCTGGTCCACCGGTGCCTCGAGCGCCTGGTGGCCACTCAGCTGCCAACACGAGCGGCCGACCTCGAGACAGCACGATCGATGACTCCGCAAACCGTGACGTGGCCCACAGACCGACAGCTCGACAACCTGCTGGACCGGCAGGCCGAGCTCGTGGCTCGCAGACACGGTATCGGAATGCGGGGATTCCCCAGGATGCTCGCTCGAGTCACCCGCCCCTATCTGGATCAGGCCTGCCAGCTGGAGTGGGCTTCGGGAACCGGCCTGCCAGTGGTGGCGGTCGAGGTGGAAGGCAGTCTGGCCTTGCAACTCGAAGACGGCGAAGAGCACGATCTCCACTTCAAGGCGGATCGGCTGGACATCGACGATGACGGCGAGCAGCTCGTGGACTATAAGACCGGCAAGAACGACATCAGCACCGCCACCACCCCTGTGACGCGCCAGAAGAACCTGATCAAGAGGATTCGGGCCGGCAAGTCGCTCCAGGCCATAACCTATGCACAGGCGGCGCGATCACCCGGCTCGAGCGGCAGATATCTCTTCCTCAAACCCAACATCGATGGACCCGACTCCGCCCGCGATATCGGCATCGAGAAGAGCAACGAGGAGGCGCAGCTCGCCTTCCAAAGGGCGGCCTCCACTTTGATCGCAGCCTGGAAACAGGGGTCTTTCCTCCCCCGACTCGTCCAGGCAGACAGGGACAAGGCGCCGAGGCGCTGCGACTTCTGTCAGGTTGCGGAAGCCTGCCTGCGGTACGACTCGGGAGCGAGAGGACGCCTACGAACGTGGATGGCGGAGCATCTGGAGACCTACATCGACGGACCTGATCGAGCCCTCGGCGCCGAGAAGGCCGGCATCGGAGTCTGGCTGTTGGACTCGAAGCGGCTTTCCGAGCTCGACGAGATCGAACAGGCAGGGGATGGAGACTCCTGATGACGCCGAGTGACTCGAAGCGACGCGACGAAGAGGCACGTCGAGCGGCTCACGCGGAGTTCGAGCGACCCCTGGTGGTGGTAGCCGGTGCAGGCACCGGCAAGACCACAATCCTCGTCTCGCGCGTCCTCTCCTGGTGTCTCAGCCCGGGGTGGGAGGAGGCGCTCCAGGCAATCGAGAAGCTCGAACCCGATTCCAGCAAGCCAGTCTCTACCAGCGAAGCGGCCGTGGCGCGCAGGGTCCTGGAGGGGGTGGTGGCCATCACCTTCACCGAGGCCGCGGCCGCCGAAATGGCCAATCGGGTGGCTGAGACTCTCGCCCAGATCGCCGGCGGTGGCATCGCCGAGCTGGTCTGGTTCCGGCCGGAGTGGCTACCGCTGCAGCCTGACGCCGAGCTCCTCGAGCGCCGCGCCCGGGCCCTCATCGGCGCGCTGGACCACTTGACGATCCGGACGATCCACTCCTACGGCAGAACCCTTCTCACGACCTACCCGCTCGAGGCCAGGCTCGCCACCGATCTCCAGGTCGATGCAGAC
>JAUWSP010000464.1 GCA_030610025.1 Acidobacteriota bacterium
GTGTTGGAAGTGAATGTAAAGGGCGTGGTTCTTTAAGGCAGTGAGGCAATGAGGCATTGAAGCGGCCGGACCTGTGCCGGCCGTTTGTCTGATAAGGGAAGACTTTGTGCCCACCCGTTCTTTCTCTTCCCCTTCCGGTGCTGCACGTACAATAGGCACATGACTGAGTCCGCAATCAAGGTTCGCCGCTCGGGAGGGCGTGGTGTCGACGGTATGCGACCCGTGCGCATCGAGCTCGGCCCGATGAAGTTTGCCGACGGTTCGGCTGTGATCGAGATGGGCGACACAAGGGTCCTGGTCGCGGCGACGCTCGAGAACAAGGTGCCACCCTTCTTGATGGGCAAGGACAAGGGTTGGGCGACAGCCGAGTACGCCATGTTGCCGGCTGCGACCCCGTCACGGTCACGGCGCGAGGTCACCAGTGGAAAGCCCTCGGGGCGGAGCTCCGAGATTCAGCGGCTCATCGGCCGTAGCCTCCGTGCGGCGCTCGATCTCAAAGCTCTCTCCGAGCACACCCTGACCCTCGATTGCGATGTGTTGCAGGCGGATGGGGGCACCCGGACCGCCGCCATCACCGGTGCCTACGTGGCGGCGAGTCAGGCCCTGGCGCACGCCCTGCTGCAGGGAGACCTGGACCGCTGGCCCTTCCTCGGGCAAGTGGCCGCCATCTCCGTAGGAATCGTCGACGGTACTGCTCTCCTGGATCTCGATGCACCAGAGGATCAGTCGGCCGAGGTCGATATGAATGTGGTGGCCACCGCCACTGGAGAGATTGTCGAGATTCAGGGGACGGGCGAAAAGCGCAGTTTTCGGCGAGATGAGATGGACCGGCTCGTGGACCTGGCGTTCGGCGGCATCGCAGAGCTGGTGCGGCACCAGAACGAAGCCTTGGCACCGATCCTTGCGGCACTCGACGAAGCCGGTGATCGCAGCCATCGAAAGCCGGCGCTGCCGAAAGACGAGAAGGACCTCTGGGGACGACCCTGATGCCCCTTCCCACCCGGCTTGGGCCCTGAGTCCTAGGGTGGTTGACTACAACCTTGGTCAGCCGAAAGACTCCTACTGCACTCGCTCGGCCACCAGGTCGTGGTTGGCGAGGAGCAGTCGGGTCGTATCGAGGTGGCCACCGAAGGTCGAGCGTTGTTCGCCGTTTCGAAGGAGAATCACTCCCTGGATCTCAGGTAGGTTGAGCAGCACGGTGTCCACGAGTCCATAGACCGCCAGCATCTCCTGTTTCGAGCCCCAAGGAAGGTTGGTGCTCTGACCCGTAATGGTCAGGTCGACATATGCGATGCCTTCGGCGGTGACGTTCGTGTGGCCGAGGCTGACCTCGGGCGGAAAAGCGGGGTAGAGATCTTCAGCTTCGGGGCCTGACAGGAAGGTCTCGAGCAAACTCGACAGGTGCTCTTCGAGCCCCTCCGATGCAGGCAAGGTCCGTTGCTCCACGAAAAGCCGACCACCATTCCCCGGGAAATAGAATTCAGCGAGAGCCTCATCGGCCCCTGATTCCGACGTCTCCGGAGCCACTAGCTGGCTGGGGGCTACGGGCTCTTCCCGTTGGGACCACCAGAGAACGACAATTCCGAGCGCGATCACCAGGACCAGACCCAGAAAGACCCCGGCTGTGCGCCGGTTCATGGCAGGGCCTCGTCCGCCAGGGCGTCGGAACCCATCGCTGCGGCTCGATAGCGCATGACCGCCCGGACCAGGGCATTGATCAGTTGGGACCGATAGGCGGGATCCAGTAATTCCTTTTCTTCTTTGGGGTTGCTGAGAAATCCACACTCCACCAGAATGGCCGGCATTGAAGCGCCGATCAGCACCCTGAAGGGTGCCTGTTTGACGCCACGGTTGTTGAGGCCCAGGGTGTCGTTGAGCTCTTCCTGGACGAGCTTGGCGAGCTGCTGGCTTTGGGCCAGGAACTGGCTCTGGGCCAGATCCCAGAGGATTAGCTGCAGATCGTAGAGAGCGTCGCCGTCATCGCCTGACGCGGCTACGAGGTTTTCGGTTTCGGCCGCTTGCGCTGCGTACTCATCAGAAGCCTCGAGACTCGAGAAGTAGGTCTCTGCACCGTTGGCGCTGGGCGATTGCACCGAGTTCAGGTGCAACGATATAAAAAGGTCGGCTTTCTGCTGGTTGGCGAGGGCCGTGCGAGTCTCGAGAGGCAACTCGGCGTCTTCGTTGCGGGTCAGGACCACCCGAACCGGCATTCTCTCTATCAGCCGGGCTCGCAAAGCCCGGGCCAGCGTAAGGGTCAGGTCTTTCTCCTGGGTTCCACTCGGTCCGATGGCGCCCGTGTCCGAGCCTCCATGGCCCGGATCGATGACGATGGTTCTCACCCCTGAGCTTCGGGTAGGTGGTGTGGGATCGATAGTCGGAGCCGTGACCGTGGGGGCCTTCCGGTAGACGTCGAAGACCAGCCGGAAGGGATTCTGTAGCACATAGTCCTCGGCTTCCGCATCCTGCGCCAGGATGAGCCGGAGCTCCTGTTGGCCGAGCTTGATGTCCCGCACGAGCGGATCGGTCGGCAGTGTCTTTACCAGTTCCGGGTTCAACCGGTCACCGATCAACTCGACTTCGACGATATTGGCGGCTCGATGGATGCGGTATCGGGGTTGGAAGGGAAACTGTAGAACGACCGTCGTTACTCCCTGGAGATGGACGATATCGATGGTGACCGGCACCTGGCGCTGCGGCTGTCGTTGGACCTTGAGTGTTCTTGCCGCGTGATCCCATTGAAAATCGTAGCCCATCGTCTCGCCGTAGATGGTCTCGAAGAGATCCAGGGGTACCTTGAGACCGCCCTCGGCCGGGATGGGAGCTTGAGAGAGAGGATAGATCTCGCTTCCGACGGTAACCGCTGCGCTGCCCGGGCCGAACACGTACTTCGTGTCGCCGACAATCAGCTCATGAGCCTGATAAAGGGGGCCCAGCTTCAGCTCGCCTCCCAGTTGTACGACCACCGAGTGCATTGTGAAGACGGGTCCAAAGGCGGATACGGAGTAGCCCAGAGGAACCTGGCGGCGACCCACGTCCAGGGTCGCCAGGCCCGTTTCGAAGAGAGTTACGGGCTGGGGTACCTCGGCACCACGGGCCACGCCGGCGAGCTGCGCACCGAGCAGGCCAAGACATAGCAAACCGGCTATACGTTGCGAGCCACTCACGGGGTGGAGGATACCAGGGGGTGGAGGGATAGTAGAAGGTGTGAGACGTTGCAGGGTTCGAGCGTTTTTGTTAGGTTAGCGGCCCCTTGTGGCGCGTTCGTCTAGGGGTCTAGGACGCCGGCCTCTCACGCCGGTAACACGGGTTCGAATCCCGTACGCGCTACCA
>JAUWSP010000260.1 GCA_030610025.1 Acidobacteriota bacterium
GAACTGGGATACTGAGCCGCCACCTGACGAGCCGTTTTGCACCCTGCACCGATGGCGGCCACAAGTAGCAGAACCGCCGTGGTCAGGGCACGCTGCTTGAGCTTTGCTGAGTCCCGTGTCGGCACCGTGTCCTCTTCTGGTCAGTCTCTCCCCGGGGGCGGCGTCAGATGCTAGCAGGAATGCCTGGAGCCCACCCACGGACCCCGTGACTCGAGCCAGCGAAGAGGGTGGCCAGGCCTGCTCGCTGGGGGAAGCGCCCTTCCGGCAGCCCCTTCACTGACCGATCAGAGGTGTTGGATCCCGCTCCGGGCATGAGAGACTGATCTCTCACAATTCGTGACGAGACAGGTACCATGACTCTTCGAGCCCCTCTTCTGACCGCAAGGGATCTGGGTCGGCGTCACCCCAGCGACGACGGCTGGCTCTTCCACGACATCGACCTGAGTCTGGAATCCGGAGATCGGTTGGCGCTGGTCGGTCCCACCGGTTCAGGCAAGAGCCTGATTCTCCGAGCCCTGGCACTGCTGGACCCGGTAGACGCTGGCGCGATTCTTTGGAAGGGGCAGCGCGTACCCGACCCCGAGGTCCCCAGCTTCCGAAGCCAAGCCATCTATCTACAGCAGAGATCCCCCTTGGTGCCAGGTACCGTTGAGGAAAATCTCCGAGTTCCCTTCGAGCTCAGATGTCGAAGCCAACAGCCCTTCCCGCGCGACGAGGCCCTCGACCTCCTCGAGCAATTCGGTGCTGGAGAGGACTTCCTCGGGAAGAAAGGCGCCAACCTCTCGGGGGGCGAGCGACAGATCGTCGGCTTGCTGAGGGCTCTCCTGTCGAACCCGACCGTGCTGCTACTCGACGAGCCCACCGCATCGCTGGACCGGGACTCTGCGGCCATCGTCGAGCAGCTAGCCGTGGCCTGGCAGACCGAATCGCCAGATCGTCGGGCCTACCTCTGGGTCAGCCACGACCCCGAACAGGTCGTGCGGGTCACCGACCGAATCCTGAAGCTGGCCCGAGGAAGACTCGAGGTGAGCTCGTGAGCCAGACAGCGTCGTACCTCGAGCTCTCCTACTGGCAGGTCGGCCTGGCGACCCTCCTGATCCTGTTCAACGGAGCGCTGTCGCTAGCGCTACGCCTGGGCCTCGGTAAACGCCTGTTGGTGGCTGCCGTGAGAACCACCGTCCAGCTCTTGCTGGTCGGGCTCGTTCTCCAGCAAGTGTTCTCACTACGACACTGGGCACCTGTGCTTGCGCTGGCCTTCGTCATGGTGCTCATCGCCGGGATCGCGGCGGTTCGTCGGACCACGCACCGCTATTCGGGTATCTGGATGGACACGACCCTGTCGATCCTGGTGAGCTCGTGGGTGATCACCGGCCTCGCCCTCGGCGCCATCCTTCGGGTCGAGCCCTGGTACCTGCCTCAGTACGCCATTCCGTTGCTGGGAATGATCCTCGGCAACACCCTGACGGGTATCTCACTGGGACTCGATCGCTTCACCGAGACCTTGACCCAGGGGAGAGATCGTGTGGAGCTGCTTCTGACCCTGGGTGGCACACGATGGGAGGCCGCTCTTCCAGCCATCCGTCAGGCTGCCAGCACCGGGATGATTCCCATCCTGAACTCGATGACGGTCGTGGGGATCGTAAGCCTGCCCGGAATGATGACCGGTCAGCTGCTGGCCGGGGTCTCGCCTGTCCAGGCCGTGAAGTACCAGATCGTGATCATGTTCCTGATCGCTTCGGCCACCGCCCTGGGTACGGTGGGAGCCGTTCTACTCAGTTACCGGCGCCTGTTCTCCAGACGGCATCAGTTCCGATTCGATGCCCTCAGGGACACCATCTAGCTAGGTATCTCCCATAGCTTGACATCGTGACGTTCGAGTCAAGTTCTGTGGGACGGTGCCGGACTAAACAGATTCCTCGGGCTGGGGCTCGATCTCGAGCGAGCGGTCCAGAAACTCCCAGATCCGATGGCGTAACCAGATCAACTTCAGCGGAGTCATGGAGAGAAACGCCTTTTTGTGCTTGTAGTTCAGCAGGATCCGTTCCGGACGGCCCATGGTCTCCCAGAGGGCTTCTCGCCCACTCTCCGGAATGCAGTCATCCTTGGCCGCCTCGACAATCAACACCTTCGAGGGATCCACCCGGCCAGGGTAGTTCGCTGGCTCGAAGGAGCTGAATGCGCTCTCGATTCGTGATTCGAGATTCTCCTCGGTCCATCCGAACTCCAACAGCGCCTTCGATCTCATCCCCTCGCTTCGCTCGAGGGCGCAACGAACCATCGGCTGATGGAGCAGAGCCCCGGCCATCACCAAGACCGTGGCTGCCAGTCGGGGCTCCTGGACCGCCACACCAGCCGCAACGATGCCCCCGTGGCTGAATCCCAGCAGCCCGATTCTCTGGGCGTCGATTTCTGATCGGGCTTCTGCCCAGTCGATCGTCCGGCGAATATCGATGACCGTCGTCCATTCACGCTCGGCGCTCCATTCGAGGCGCTCCGTGAACGCTGCCTCGTCAGCGGCAGCCGCCAGCCCGCTCCAGTCGATAACGTCCCTGTCGAGCAGCATGTTGAAGATGTTGACCTCGCCCATGCTGTGGGACTTCAGGTAAGCGGTCATCTTCTCGGCGGGATAGGTATGGCCCGCTGGAATAGGCACGATGATGACCAGGGGCTTCTTGCCCGGCCTCTTGCTCTCGTAGTACCTGCCGGTGACCAGATTGTCCTCTTGGCCATTCTCCCCGTAGGAGGGAAAGCGAATGTACCGAACGCGATACAGGGAGCTCTGGTCCTCATCGAGCATCCGGTTCTTGAAGGCGATCTCCTGCTTTTCGTAATCGGCGAATTGAGAAGACTGCCCGCCACTGTCGAGAGAGCTAACTGGAGTGGGCGCAGAAGGTGAGCTGGTATAGGAAACACAGCCCACCAAAGCGATCAGCGCTGCCATCGCCAAGCTGGTGAAAACTCTCACTCTCCGAATCCCCTCTCCTCGTGCAGTCCGAAGAATACCCTGACCCGAGCCTGGCGATCTATCAAAGATCGCACAATCGAGCTGTGGTCCCGTCCGCCGCTCTGGAGTGTTAGCGGTCCCGCATCCTCTATTTCGGAATCAACTCGAGGATCTCGAGGCTGGCCTCGTCCCAGGCGACGAGGGCATGGCAGATCGAGCAGTCGGAATCGATGACGTCTCCAAGGTACCCAATTCAGTCCAAAGAAAACTCGACCCATCCGGCAGCGGTGCTTCGTCTGGGAGGCATCTGAAGGAGGTCTGCTCGAGGCAGAATCTCCAACACTTCGGTCAGGGAGAGCTTTACCGTCACGCCGCGGACCGCGCGAAGCGCTCCCACATCCTCCCGCGTGGTTGGGAGATCCCGTTCGAGGTCGAGACGGTCAAAAGGTCTCTTCGAGCTCACGATAGCGCTCCGACAGGCCATGCTTGGCAAAGTACTCGCGGATCTCGTCCCGGTCGATCTCCGGTTGAGCCATCAGAATCCGGATATCAGCCATCTCCTGAAAGGTCCGCTCTGGATCGTTCTTCATCGCCAGGACCTTCATCGCGACCAGGTGCTCCGGCCTGGGCACCGGGATCGTCAGACCACCGGGGCCTTCAAGGTCTCTGGCCTGTCCAAAGACCTGGTCCGCAGTTTCGCCGCGAACGTACATGAAGTCCACTCGGCCCCATACTTTCTCGGGATGGAGGTGATTGGAGTACCCGGTCGAGCGATAGAGCGTCTCGAAGCCCAAGGACTCCATGAACTGGATGAGGCTATCCTGGCTTTCAGCATCGACAGCCAGATCCAAATCGAGCGTCGAGCGAGTACTCCCATACGCTGTGAGAGCCAACCCACCAACCAGGGCGAAACGGATCCCTTGCTCGTCCAGAAAGCCTGCGATGGCCGTTACCGTCTTGACAAAATCCATGCGTCGACTCTCTCGCTGCTTAGCAGGAGGGTCGCGTTCACCCTATTTCGGGATCAACTCGAGGATCTCGGGGCTGGCCTCGTCCCAGGCGACGATGGTGTGGCAGATCGAGCAGTCGGAATCGATCACGTCGCCATCTTCGGTGGCATGGTCGCCGGCATGGCAGCGATTGCACCCCAGCGAGTTGTAGTGGCCGCTGAAGTCCGGGTAGGTGTCCCAGTCGATGTTCATGGATGGGAAAACGTTGCTGGCGTAGAGCCCGCCCAGGACACGCCCGGCTTCTTCAATGTCTGCGGCGCGACTCGAGGCCAGAGCCGGATACTCGGACTGGTAGAAGTCGTTGATCGCCGTGGAAATCCCTTGCCTTGCCTCGTCGTGCGAGGCGTAGCCGGCGCGGACAGCCTTCAACCCCTCGCGCCGCACGTAAGGTAGGTCCTTGGCGATGAAATCCCGATCCAGAGCCAGGTCTACGGCCTCCTCGGCCGGATAGAAGACGTGCGTCGGGCGATTATGGCAGTCGACGCAGTCCATGACCCGCCAGTCCATGGGTTCAGGCGTCTCCTCCTTCACAGTCTGCTTGGCGAAGCGCTTCACCGGACCGTCGCCTGTCGTCAACTCGACTTCGTACATGGTTCGCCGCGCCTCGTCCGACCGGTAGCGGATCTGGACTTCCGGATCCATGTGCCAGTGGATGCCCTGGGATCCTCCGAAGTCGTCGCCTCCGACATTTAGTAGAAGGATCGTCTTGACCTCGGTGTTGGCCTCATCGTCGGAGAAACTGGTGATCATCTTGGGGCTGACGCCGTAGAACTTCTCGGGCCAGTGACATTGCTCGCAGGTTCCCTCGGAGGGTCGCAGGTGGTGCACAGGGGTCGGAATGGGTCGGTCGTAGAGATTGAAGGTCGTGGAGACGAGCTGCCAGGCGCCGCTGAGCTTGGATCTGACAAACCAGTCCGTGCCCGAGCCTACATGGCACTCGAC
>JAUWSP010000225.1 GCA_030610025.1 Acidobacteriota bacterium
GTGGTCCTGGACGAGGAGAACGCCCTCGTTGCCGGCGGCTTCGTCGGTGAGGACGACTGCGGCCTGTGGGCCTGCGACGGGGGGGTGACCTCCTTTTCGGAGAGCGGAGACACTCTCACTTTTGGGCTCGAGACCGACGGTGGCTGTTCAGCGGGCTCTGGTTTCACGGCCGATTGGGATCCAGGAGGCCTCTACATCGGAACCTTCAGCTTCACTGACTGTAGCGGCACCAATGTCGGCAACCTGCTGGCTGCCTTTGGTATGGGAACCACCAGCCAAGCAGCGAGGGAGGCCCTGGGCGGGCGGGTCGAGATCGCCGATGCCCTAGAAGACGGCATCCCGTTGACGGAACCTCTCGCCGGGCTCTCACCGACTTTTCTGAACTTCGGCAAAACCGAGCCGGCCTTGCGAGCCGAGCTCAATGCCGAGATGTCGCTCTACAACGGGATCGAGGTCGATCTTCGGCGGGCGCGGGAGCTGAGGACAAGCTCACATCCACGGACCTTCGCCGATCTACTGCAGCCCTTCGGAATGACGATCGACGAGATTCGCTCTGGGATCCCAATGAGTGGTGGCCCCACTCCAGTGCGGTACCGCGACACCGTCTCCCGACCGATCATCGATGACTTCGCCCTTCTGGGACAGGAGGCGGGAGTCTGGAGGATCATCGGCAACCAGACGCCCGCTCTCGATCTGCCGTTCGCCTACACCATTCCGTCAGGCGGCTCCCGCCTCGAGGCGCCGACTGCCGGCGGCAGCCCGAACTACATATCGCTGGGCCCCTACGGCGCGCATTTTCCACCCCTGTCCGGGGATCCCTCTGGCGAAGCGAAGGCCAATTTCGTCGGCTTTCTGGCCGAGGATGACTCCGATATGGAGGAACTGGTCGGCAACGGTAACGGCATCCGCGAGCCGGGAGAAACCTGGGGCTACCCCACAGGTGGGGACCTCTCCGGCGATCGCGTACGTCTGCGTCGACCGGTCTACATCGCTCCACTCGACGGTACCGTACGGTGGGTGATCTACACCTCAGACCCCACCGGCGTCTACTTCGACAACGAACCCCACTGGAATGTCGGCATTGGCTTCGTAGGCGGATTGCGTCTCGCATTCGGCCACCTGGGGAGGATCGCTCCGGACCTGCGGGATCTCGTCCTCGCCGAGACAGGCACCGATGCTGACACTTTCGCCGGGCCACCCGGTACTGATCTTCTCGATGGACACGATCCCATTCCGGTCGCAGCCGGAACCGAGCTCGCGCTTCCACAGATCATGGCCGACCCGGTACCCGGCTTTCCCGGTTACTACGTCGGAGGCGGCAGTTTCCTCGAATACCCGTGGGCCCAGATCGAGTTCCAGGCTCCATTCAGCCTGGGAGAGGGCAGCGACCTCTCGGCGGACTTCTGTGTCTATCGCTTCCTGGACGGAAGTCGTAGAGGCGAGCTCCAGACTGTCATGGACGCCGACATGCTCGACCTCGACTCGCTCCGCTATCGCGACCGCCACTTCACCGAGCGTTGGCAGTGGAGTGCCCAGGGCAGCCTGTGCCAGGCCGAGAGCCTACTACCGCGCGACTTCTCGGATCTCTATACCAACCTCGGAGGCTGGTTCGAGCGGCCCGAGTCCGGCACGACGGCAGACGAGTTGTTCAGTTTCGTCCCGATCGACAAAGCAGCGGCCGCCTATGACTCGACCCAGTACGACTCCACCGCCGTTTCTCACTTGGTGATCCGCAATGTCTGGCCCGGACCCTACTCGTGGATGATGCCGGACGGGACGACTGCAATGGTGTTTCTCGCGGTGGGAGAGGTCCTCGAGCGTACAGCCGACGAGATGCTGATCAAGTGGCGGGACTTCAATCCGACCAATCCGACCGTCTACCAACGGGCCGCATACCGACTCGACAACGACGGTCTGACAATCAAGTGGGGAAGCTTCGCGGCATCGTCCGGGGCCGCCGTGCCGCCGGTGCTACTCATTACCGATCCCTGCGACGACACCAGCGTGTTGTGCTACGACCACTCACTCGGGGCGTGGCCTCCGCTATAGGTCGGCGATCAGTTCTTCTTCGAAATCACGGCGGCGACGATCAGGCCGAAGGGCCCGAGGATCGCACAAAGGAGGAACCAGCCACAGCCGGACCGGCCCTTGGTCGTGGCAATCCAAGCCCCGAGGATTCCAAACAGCAACCAGATCGGAATACCTAGAAAAAGCTCCATTAGCGAATCTCCTTGTCAGTCCGTCGACAGGTCAAGGCACGGCAGTATTTTCCGCCTCGTAGTATATGGCCGACCTGCACTCGGCACTCTGTCAGTGGCTCGACATCCAGAGCGAAGTCGATACGATATAGAAAGCAAATCTCGATTGGGTGTCTGAACGATGGGCACGAGCAAGACGTGGTCGGTTGCGACAAAGGTCGCCCTCGGGTTGATCCTCGCTGGTGGTCTCGTGCTGCGCCTCTGGTACGGCAGCTTTGGCCTCCGCCTGGATCGCTTCCAGGACGAGCAGCACAGCTGGCCCAACGTCCAGTCCATCCTGGAGACCGGCACTCTGGCGCCGGTCAAGTCCTACTACCCCTACCCCCTCTTCAATCTCCCTCCTGCGTCACTCGTCGCGCTCGCAGAGAAGCTGTCCAGCTCGATGGCGGAGGAGCCCTGGACAGCCGTCACGGTGAGTGGCACCGTTACGCCTCGGGCCCTCTTTCTCTGTCGGGTCTGGCCGATCTTCTACGGCACATTGGCCATTTTCCTCACCTTCCTCATCGGGAAGCGAGTCTTCTCCGCCGGAGCCGGCCTGATCGGTGCGCTACTGCTCGCCTTCTCGCCGCAAGCCATTCACTCCTCGGGCTACTTCAAACCGGACTCACAACTGCTGTGCCTGACCCTCCTGGCTCTACTGCTCGCATTGCGCGCCGTCGAGCGGCCCACCATCGCTCGATACGTGCTGGCCGGGCTCGGTGTCAGCCTTGCGGCCAGTAGCAAAGCCATCGGCGTCGGCGTCGCCGTGCCTCTGGTTGTGGCTACTCTCATCACGGGATGGAGGCGTCACCGCGATCTCCTGCTGCTTTGTGTCGCCGGCCTATCGTCGGCACTATCTTTCGCCCTGATCAACCCCTACTGGCGCCTTTATCCGGAATGGCTCGTCAACATCCGCCACCACTACGCGATCCAAGCCAAGGCCAGAGGCCTGACTCAGCTGTCCATTCCATGGCGTACAGTGAAGTTCCTTCTCGAATCGGCCGTTCAGAACCCCTGGCTTTCTGGCATCGGGCTCCTGGGACTACTCGGACTTGTCGTCTGGCTTTGGCGAAACCGAGGCGTCGAGTACCGGTGGCTTTCCCGGCTGATGTTCCTCACTTTCCCCGTCGTCTATGTAGCCGCATATTCCCTGACGACCGCCTACTTGAAGAACAACAACTTCCTGGTTCTGCTGCCCTTCGTCTTCCTGGCGGCTGGCTGGGTTCTGGTGTCGATCTGGGCACAGGCAACCGAGACTTCCGAGCTCCTGGCACGGCCGACATTCGCACTCCTGGGTTGGGCCACGCTGGTACTTATTGCTGGATTACCAGGCCTTGCCTACACGTACTCGAGCCTCGTCCCGCCTACCAGTCTGCTTGCCAAGCAGTACCTGGCTCGTCACCTCGACCCACCCGAGGGAAGGCTCGTCTACCTGGAGGATCCACATCTCGCCAGACCTGGTTGGGAAGGATGGCCGCGACAGTACGCCAGGAATCGAGCGGCCTTCAAGCCGGTCGACTCTGCTCTCGAGATTCCCCTCCAATCTCTCGAGACGGCCGACGGTCTGGCCGTCAAGTCGGCCTCGCTCGAGCAATCCGACACCGAGGCACTATCTCGATGGGTGGCCTCGCTACCTCCGGGACAGGTTCGAAGCTTCGAGCCAGAGCTCTTTCGCGCCCGAGGCCCTGCAATGACCGCGGCCTATCAGGTGATTGTGCAGCTCCAGGCTCCCAGCCCTCTCGAGATCGAGCCCTGCCCTGGGCGCCAGGACTGTCTCACCGCGGTACCGCTTCCAGCTCTCCCGCGCGAAGAGATCGGTTCCTTGATCGTCTACGTCAAACAGGCCCACTTCGACCGGACGAAAGTTCTGCCGGCGGTGCGTCTGGGAGAGGAACTGCTGGACCTGACCTGGGCGACCTGGAGGCGTGACTCCAAGGAGCATCACTTCATCTCCACTCGAATCGGGCCTGACGGGGAGGAGCTTCGTGTCGTGATCGAAGCTGCCGGCCAGCCACTTCGCCCAAGGGACTTCAGGGTCGAGCTATGCCGCTGGCAGCTCAACGGCCAACCTTGAAAAACCCCGGAACCTCAATCGAAGGATCGGGGACTGCCCAGTCGCTTCATCTTGGTGGTCGTTCCGTCTTGCGAGGTCTGGGTCACGCCTTTGGCTTTGCCGTCGCCTCCGATCTCGAAGTCCCAGAATCCGCCCATACCGTCCTCGAATCGGTTCTCACCCTTCTGAATCAGGATCGGAGGAGAGACGTCGGCCCACAGCGGGACGGCCAGCAGGAACTCGCCGCAAGCGGTTTCGACATTCCAGGTACGACGACGGTCGGCATCGCTGGCTGCGCCGTACTCGCCTTCGAAGCGAGCTCGAACCGCGGCATCGGGGATCTTCTTGTCGGAGTTGAACCTGTGCAGCACCTCGCAGAACTCCGATTCGTGCGCTGGCTCGGCGGGAGTCGAGGGCTGCCTGGCCTTCGAGGTCGAGCTGGATCTCCGGGTCAGCCCGGGGGCTTCGATGGGATCGCTTCCATCCTGCATCTGCTGGAGTCGCGCCATGGCCTCTTGCATTTCCTCCATCTGCTCAGGGGACATTTCCATCCCCATCTGAGCCATGGACTCCTGCATGGCCTCGGGATCCAGCTCCCAGTCGCCCATCGCCTCCATCATCGGATCCACCTCGTCGCTCGCAGTCTTCTGAAGACCCCGCCGAGCATCCTGGTTGCCCGGGTCCAGATCCAAGGCCTTCTTGTAGTACAGACGTGCCACCTTCGACTGGCCCGACTTCCGACAGGCATCTGCCACAGCGATTGCAGCCCCCGGCGACTCGTTGTGAAGCGCCTGGTTCAGCTGCAGGACCTCGATCGCTGTGTCTGTCTGGCCCTGGCCGAGAAGCCGTAACCCGAGAGCTTCGACTCCGGCTTCGTCGAACTCATAGTTCTGCTTCTGGTGGAGATCCATCATCAACTCTTGTCGGACTTGCCTGAAGGTGCCTTCCTCGATAGCGGTCGCGATTGCCTCGGAAGCGAGAGTCCTAGCCGCCAGGAGCGTGACCGGCTGCAAGAGCACGACTACGAAAAGGGCTGAGAGCACAGAGATTCTGGACAACGACGATCGTTCAGACACGCAATGCATGAAAACCTCCCGGAGGTTCTAACCTACTCAATACGCAATCCGCGCAGATCAACCTCCACGGACCCCA
>JAUWSP010000011.1 GCA_030610025.1 Acidobacteriota bacterium
CATCGACTTCCCCGAGGGCGCTCAGGATCAATATCGGGGTCCGCTGGCCCGACTTGCGGACTGTTTCGACGATGGAGAGACCGTCGAGACCAGGGAGCATGCGATCGACGACCATCGCGTCGAACTCCTGGTCCAGAGCCAGGAAGAGCCCGTCCTTGCCGTCGCGTGCAGCATCGATCCGATGGCCACTCTGCGTCAGGCCCTGGACGAGGTAGTCGCGGGTTTCTTGATCGTCTTCGATAACGAGAATGCGCATGGCCAAGGCGACTCGACGAGTGTGCAAGTGTAACGGAGGGAAGGCGGTGGTCCACCTTCCCTCCGCAGATTTCCTCGTATATCGTGCTAGGCCAGCGGCACGGCGAGGAATCGCTGCTCGCCACCGCGGGCTACCTGGAACACGACGCTCGGCCGCTCGGTATCGCGCAGACGATCGACTTCGCCGGTGACATCCGAAGGATTGGAGACCGGCTTCTGGCCGACGCGGAGAATGACATCTCCGGGGCGAAGACCCTTGAGAGCCGCGGGACTACCCGGAGCCACGCCGGCGACCAGAGCACCTTCCACCTTCTCATCGATGCCATAGCGCTGGCGGTTATCCGGCGTGATCGGAACCAGGGACAGGCCCAGGCTCGCCGTCGATTCATCGCCCTCACCGGCCGCGACGCTGGCCCTGGTCGCGAGATCTTCGGGGTTCTCGCCCAGATCCACCTCGAGCTCGACGGTCTTGCCGTCGCGCCAGACCTGGAGCTCGACCTCACTGTCGGGCCGGACTGCGGCAACCTGGCGAGTCAGGTCCTTGATGTCCTCGATCTCGGCATCCTCGAAGCCGACGATGACATCACCAGGCTGCAAACCGGCAGCGTCGGCAGGGCTCTCTGGGACTACACTGGCTACCAGGGCGCCGTTGGCGCTCTCCAAACCCAGTCCCTCGGCGATCTCCTCGTCGATCTGCTGAATCTGCACTCCGAGCCAGCCCCGCTCTACGAATCCGTCGTTGCGCAGCTGATCGATGACGGGTGCGGCCAGTGAAGCCGGAATGGCGAAGCCGATCCCCACGTTGCCGCCGTTCGGTGAGTAGATCGCCGTGTTGACACCGATGACCCTACCCGTCGTGTCGAACAGCGGGCCGCCGGAGTTGCCCTGGTTGATGGGAGCATCGATCTGCAGGAAATCATCGAATGGGCCGGCTTGGATATCGCGACCCCTCGCAGACACGATACCTGTGGTGGCGGTACCACCCAGACCAAAAGGGTTACCGATAGCAATCACCCAGTCGCCCGCCCGGGTGGTTTCGGAGTTGCCGAAATCGACGTAGGGAAGGGGCTCGTCGACCTCGATCCGGAGCAACGCCAGATCGGTCTTGGGGTCCCTCCCCACCAGCTCCGCCGGGTGGCGAGTACCGTCGTTGAGGGTGACGATGATCTCGTTCGCCCCTTCGATCACATGATTGTTGGTCACCACCAGCCCGTCTGGGTCGATGATAAACCCAGAGCCCATGGCGTGCACCTCAGGCATCTCGGCATCGGGTACCGGCCCCGACTGTCGATCGAAGAAACGCCGGAAGAACTCCTCCATCGAAGGTCCGCCTGGGAAGGGCCCCTCTGGAAAGGGCATCTGGGAACCTGGCCCGGCATGGCGAGCGGCGGCCGGAGACGAGCTGGAGATATTGACCACGGCTGGCTTCACCGCTTCGATGACGTCGGCGAAACTGGCAGGGGTCGAGACGGGCACCAGGCTGTGATCTACAGTCGGCGCCGCCTGGGCGGGCGTTGTGGGAACCGCATGCCACAAGCCAAAGGCCACGGCCGTGAGCAGACCTGCCGCTACCACATTGGAGCTGATGAACTTCGTAATGGGCTTCATGACTTTCGAACCTCCTTACTTCGGTTTAGCGGCTCGATTCGGAGGCCGCCAAGAGTCGGGGCTCTATTGCTGGGATCCACGACTCTGGAAGCAGGGTAGCTTCCAAGGGATGGCCGGACGGTTACCGGCACATTACCGATTTGTCATGAAGTCGGGCACAGTATGGGCAAGGAATTGGCCGCGGATGCGGACTTTCTGAGGTGGGCAAAACGACGTGCTAGAGTTTTAGGCTCTGCACAAAAGTAAATAGGGAGGTAGGGACATGATCACGAGGAAGAACACATCCGTCGGACGGATCGCCGCGTTCGGAGCCATGGTGGCCCTGGTGCTGCCATTGCTTGGAGTGTCGGCCCCGGCAGTAGCCGAGGAATCAGGCGAGCTGCCCATGAACTTCGTGGCCAACGTGATGGCGGTTACGGGAAGTCCGGGCGGCGCCCGCTCGACAATGCTCGAGATCCGTATCCGTGAATGGACCACCGAAGAAGATCGACAGCAGGTCCTCACCGAGATCCAGGAGGCCAGCGCGCAGGGCGCGCGCAATCGCAACCGCGCCGTAGCAAGGGCGCTCCGCGGCTCCTCCAGAGTCGGCTCGATGAACCTCAGGGCCCAGACGGGCTGGCCGATCCGCTATTCCCGCCACACCCAGCTGCCCGATGGGAAGCAGCGCATCCTGCTGGCGACCGATCGGCCTGTGTCCTTCGCCGAGGCCTTCAATACCGGGACGGCGGCGGGAGACTTCGACGTCACCGTGATCGAGCTGACTCTCGATGCGGAAGGCAACGGTGACGGCAGACTCTCGGTCGGCACCGAGGTGCGCTGGAACGACGAGGCCGGGAAGCTCGAGGTTACCAACTTCAGCTCGCAGCCGATCATGCTGGGCAACGTTCGGCCCAACTAGCGGGCTGGGCTCCGGCCTCTTTATCTGTCGCCGCGCCTAGTTGGGCGGGAAGTCTTCGAACACCCGTGCGATACCCTGATTGATCTTGTTGGTGTTTCGATCGGGGTTGCCGCTGAGGGTCTTGCTGACAACGCCACGCCAGACCAACTGATCTCCCTCGGTCGCCCAGACGTCGATCATCAGAGTGCCCTGCTCGACGGTGACGGCTCTGGTGGATGAGGTTCCCACGCTCACGCCCGCTCCTCTCCAACCGCGCCTGCTGAAGCCGGTAGCCATGTAGGTGGTTTGGAAGTGGAGCTGCTCGTTGGTCGAGCCGTAATAGGACACACTGACGTCGGCATTCTCATCCACCTCCGTCAGGCCGGATGCGTTCATCTCCTGCCGGATTGCGGCGACGATCCGCTGATGGGCCAGGGGGGCAGAACCAGCCAACGTATTGCCGGAGTCTTCGAACTTGAAAGTCTCGAACCCAGAGAAGTCGACCCCCTGTGCAAAGTCCGTCTGGACACTCATGGAAGAGCAACTGGCCAGCAGGGCCAGCACGATCAGTCCGTAGATCATTCGCTTCATTGCCTTTTCCTTTTCTTAAACGCTTTCAGTATGAATCTTCGAAGCTACTCGGCAATCGGCTTGCCGACTACGGCCTCGTAGGGGTTGTGCTTCTCGACCTCGGTATGCTTGGGATGCGTGCCCGGCATGATCTCGAAACGGGGATCGAACTCGACCATCGTAGCCGCGAGCTGGCCGAGAATGGACACATCACCCTCGAACGTGGCGGTGCCATCGGCGATCTGTTCCTCGAGCGGCTTGGTGCCGGCCATCGTATGGACCAGGTCGGAGCGGTTGATCGTCAGTGTCAGGTCGGGATTGTCCGCGAGATACCCTTCGATGTTGGTGAGGGCGGCGTTCTCCATCTCGATAAGGAACTTCTCGCCGTTGTCCGGCGTGATGAGGTTGATCGTGAAACGCAGTCCCTCGGCCTTGCGGCTGTCCATCTTGATGCCGAGGAAGTTCAAGAACAACTCGGTGGACATGGCCCGGATCACGTCGGCGCTGGCCGTGTCCGGCATCGGCCCTTGAGGGATTCCCGAGCGAAGCTCATAGGCCGCTGCGAGATAGCTGTTGCGCAAACCGGGGTTCTCCTGTTGGTAGCCGAGCTGCTCGAAGACATCGGCGAGGAGATCCTTGCCGGCTTGGTTGTCCGGCTCGGCCTGCACCAGCTTGTTGAGGATCTCCTGGGCGTGCAGGTACTTACCCTCGCCGTGCAGCTCGCGGCCCTTCGACAGGATCTTGTCGGCACCGCCCATCATCTCGACGTAGAGCGGTGCGGAGTCCCCTGGCGACAGTGGGATGAGCGTCGCCGGGTTGCAGTCCCAGAAACCGAGGTAGCGCTGGATGACACCGCGGGAGTTGTGCTCGGGCGAGCCGTGATAGCCACGGCAGAACCACTTGTCGAGCAGGCTCTGGGGCAGCCCGTAGACGTTGTGGATCTGGTTGATGGTCACGCCCTGGTTGGCGTAGTGCAGCACCTGGTTGTTCATGTGGGCGTAGAGATCGCGCTGTCCGCGGAGCACTTCCTGCACGCGGTCGTTGCCCCAGCGCGGCCAGTGGTGCGAGGCGAACATCACCTCGGCCTCGAGGCCGAATTTGAATAGCGCTTCGCTGATGTACTTCGACCAACGCAGCGGATCGCGCACCGCAGCGCCGCGCAGGGTGTAGATGTTGTGGAGAGTGGAGGTAACGTTCTCCGCCATCCACAACGCCTTCATGTCCGGAATGTAGGTGTTCATCTCCGAAGGAGCTTCGGTACGCGGCGTATTCTGGAAGATCATCCTGACGCCATCGACCTCGAATTCTTCGATCGCGTCCTCGACAATGCGGGTCGGCGCAATCAGACCCACGGCACCGGCCGACACACCCTGGCCCAGACCCTGACCGGCATACCCGTGCGGGCCTGCTGGCAAAAGGAGACCGTACTGGAAGAACAGACGCCGGTTCATGGCGTTGCCAGCGTAGACGTTCTCTGAGATGGTGTGCTCCATGAACTCGCGCGGGGCGATGACCTCGATCTTCCCGTCCTCGAGGTCTTTCTCGTCGAGGATTCCTCGCACCCCTCCCCAGTGGTCGCCATGCGAGTGGGAATAGATCACGGCCGAGACGGGTAGGCCTTCGCCGACATTCTCCTGAAAGAGCTTCCACGCCGCTCGCACCACTTCCGCGGACACCAGAGGATCGATCACGATCCAACCGGTCTTGCCGCGCACGAAGGAGATGTCGGAAAGGTCGAAGCCACGCACCTGGTAGATGCCGGGGATCACCTCGTAGAGTCCATAGTTCATGTTCAACTTGGACTGCCGGGTCAGCGACGGATGGATGCTGTCGAACTCCTCCTGCTCGTTGAAGAACTCGAAGCGCTCCATGTCCCAGGCGACATGTCCTGCGTCCGCCATGATCTTGAGGTCCTTCATGGGAGCGATGAACCCCTTGTCCTTCTCTTCGAAGTCGCGCTTGTCGCCGAACGGCAATGTCTTGCCGGCCTGCTCGAGGATGTCGATTGTGAACTGCGAGGGGGCCTTGCCCTTGGGGTGGAAGTGACCCTCCAGCGGAGGCTGCTGAGCGACGGTGTCTCCCGCCGGTGAGCATCCCTCCATCACCGCCGAGCCCGCCACTGCGAATGCGGCTCCGGTGACGGGAAGGGACTGAATGAACTGTCGTCTGGTTGGCATGGTCTTCTCCCGAGTCGAGAAAGAAAGTGTCTGAATCGAGCTCTGGCGAGATCGATTTCAAATAGAGACTAGCGCAGTTGCACGCTGGTCAGCTAGATCGGCTCGAGCTAGAAAGTCTGTCCCAGTCCGAAGTAGACCTTGTATTCTGGGTCGCCCTCCCGCCGGTCGAGGGGGAAGGCGAGGTCGAACCTCAAGGGACCCACCGGGGAATCGGCTCGCAGACCGACACCGATCGATTTGAAGAGCGTTGACTCTACATCGTCGAGGGTAGCCCAGACGTTGCCAGCATCGAAGAACGCGACGCCGCTCAAGAGACTCCAGATGGGGAATCGCAGCTCCTGATTGGTGACAAACATGGCTTCGCCTCCCAGTGGGGTACCGTTCTCGTCGTGTGGACCCAGGCTATTCGTCGGGTAGCCGCGCACCGAGAACTCACCACCGGCGAAGAGTCGATCAAAGAACGGTAGCTCCGTGTTGTCTCTGGCCTCCTTCAGACCGACCCTGTAGTTGTGCACCCAGACCAGAGCGCTGTCGCCCATCTTCACCAGTGGGATCTGGGGTTTGATCTGGCCAAACAGGCCATAGCCCGAGTAGTCGCTGCCGACGCTCTCGCTGGTAAACGAAAGATCGGAGCCGACGAAAAGCGTGATCTTGTCGGTCGAGGTCTCGAAGAAGCTCCGCTCGCCGGTGTCGTACGAGACTTGCCAACCGGAAAAGGGGCTGACCACTCTTTGGCCCGGGATCTCGGGTTGAGATCGATCCTCCGTGAGGCTGTTCTTGTAGACCGTGTAGAAGCGGTGAACGCTTCTCTTGCCCCAGGGAAAAGTCATCTGCGCCCAGGCTTCACGGGTGCTGCCGACGATGCTGTCCAACTCTTCGCGACGTGCCTCGAGAAAGAACTCCAGGGTCTTGTTGGTTTGGCGAACCCGGGGTATCGACCAGTAGAGCCGTGCGTTACGGTCCAAGGTGGCATAGATGAGCCGAAGGCCCAGCGTCTGCCCGCGACCGAGGAAGTTCAGATCGCCTACGTCCACAACCACACCCGCTTCTCTGGAGGTCTCTCCCCGCAGACCGTAGGTGACCCGGTAACGGGGGCGCTCTTCGAGCTCGAACACAATGGGGGTCAGCACCGACGTAGCCTCAGGCTCCGCAGGTTCATCGC
This sequence comes from Acidobacteriota bacterium, assembly GCA_030610025.1. Classification (GTDB taxonomy): domain Bacteria; phylum Acidobacteriota; class Thermoanaerobaculia; order Multivoradales; family JAHEKO01; genus JAUVRX01. The sequence continues at coordinate 6,650 of JAUWSP010000011.1, forward strand.
GCCGAATCGCAATCCGCTGAAAGACTCCCGTCCGTGCCAGTCGTCGCCTGGCCAGGACCAGGCCGCTATCGGTCAAGAGTTCTCCCGTTTCGAGCTTGGACACTCTCTTGACCCACCTGGGAGAGGAGTTGGCAAGCCCCTCGGTGCGCAACTCCCCGATTCGGTGTTGGCGGCCGATGTCGACATCGAAGAAGAGATCGACCTCGCCGTCCTCACCGCTAGCGACCGGTTCCAAGCGCGCTCGCACCTCCGCGTCGGCAAAGCCCTTTTCCCGGAGGTGATCCTCCATACGCAAGGCGGCGCGGGAGATCTGACCCGAGCGCAATGGGTCGCCAGGCCCCAGTGCCAGAAGCTCCTCGAGCTCTGCTTGCTCCTCGGCATCGGCTCCTACGATCTGGACCGCCGCCAGATGTCGACGGGGCCCAGAATCCACCTCCACGACCAGATCTGATCCATCGGACGAGAGCTCCCGCGACAGGATCTGCGCCTCCGAATACCCCATCGCCTGCATAGACTGGCTCAAGAGACTGTCAGCCACGGGTTCTCCCGATGCCAGCTCCACTCTGGAGAGCCGCGATGAGAACAGGGCGACAAGGGTCCCTTCGACATCGTCAGGCAGGCCGGGAAACTCCAGGTTCCTCGGATCCACAAGGCGGCCTCCCTCGCCGTGGACCCGGATGATTCGGTCACTCGCCGGATTCCCAGGGTCCTCGTGCTTGGGGGTCACCTCCACCTGCGGGTCGAGAAACCCCCGAGCCCGCAGCGCTCGCACCGTGTCCCGGCGAATCGACTCCAGGGCCGGAGACTCCTCCATTCCTGTCGGCTGGTAGAGAGTGATGATGTCCCGACGTGCACTCCTACGAGGTGGGTCCCCTGAGAACTCGAAGTCCACCCGGGTTCCCGGCTCGACCGTGATGCCGATGTTGACCCGATTCCTGGGTGCTGCCTCGATCTGCACATCTACACTCGCGGCGGGGTAGCCCCTGCGGGCCAGGGCATCGAGCATGTCGATTTCGATGTCGAAATCGGCGCCCTCAGCAACGGGCTGACCCCTCCGCAGACCTGTCGCCCGCCGCACTGTGCGTTTCCGCACCACCTCCTTGGGTGCTGTCAGGTCGAGGGAGCGAATCCGGGGCATCGCATCCTCCGCTTGCCGGCCACCGCCGAATTCCAGAGTCTGCTGCACGGTCACTCCGTGATGACCCTGGTCGTTGCGGAAGAACTGTCCCTGGAGGCTGGGAGCCAGGGCGAAGTTGTGGAGGTTGAGGATGTCGGTGCGACCTTCGGCTTCGCGTGGATTCTGGGAGAGGATGTAGGAGATCTGCGGCGTCAGGTGATACGACATGGTGACCCGAGCGGTGGTGTCAGTCTCGCCTATCAGGGGCAGTGGCTGGACGGTGAGCTCGACACGAGGTGCTGCACCCGAAAAGGACTGCAGCAAACGGTTCTGGAAGTAATTCGACAGGCTGGTGGCGAGCTCTTCGGACTGGAACGCCGAAGAGCCGGCTTGAGGGTCAATACGATCCCAGAAGCCGGCGCCCGGACCCATGTCCGGACCCGTGGACCAGACGCTGTTCCACTGGTCTCGGAGTCGCGGGTCCTCGGCAGAGCTCGTCGTCTCGAAATCCATACGTGGCGGCTCACCAGGGACTCCCGAGAAGATCAACGCCCCCTGATCGATGCGAGCGATCTGCCCGTAGACCGTCAGCAGACCGCCCGGGTCGATATCGATTCGGCCGGCGATGCTGGGCTCGGCGAGAGTGCCGCGGACGCGGATCAGATCCCAATCGACACGCAGATCGGCCAGGTTGTTCTTGATCCGCACTCCCTCCCTGGTGACCAGGCTGAGATCCAGATCGACGCTCTGCTGGAAGGCCGATCCCGCCGCAGCGAGGTCGCTCGGATTGAAGATGCGGATCAGCTCCTGCTCGAGCCGGAGGTTACGCCGCAGCGTCCCTCGCTCGACATCGATCGTGCCGCTCAGCTGCCGCCGACCCTCACGGGGCCAGATCAGATCGAGGTTGCCGTCGAGTACGACAGTCAGACCATGGTCGAGACGGTAGCGAACACCCTCGAGTTCGGCTGCCAGCCGCAGGACCTCGTCGTCACCCCGGGCTCCGCTCAGCTTCACCTCTCCACGGTTGAGCCGCATTCGGCCCACTCGCAGCTCGGCACCGGAAGAGTCCACCACGACCTGCAGCTCAGGTGCGGTAATCCTGGAGTGGTAGCGACCGGGAAGGACCAGGCTGGCGTCCGGACCGGAGAGACGGATCTCGGCCTGCAGATCGTCGATGGATCCCTGCACGCCGGCGGCAACGAAGACCGGCCCGGAGGCGATACCTCCTGCCAGGAAGGGTGTCAGGAGGGCGGAGTCGACCGTTCCCTCCAGATAGCCCTCCAGGTTCTCCACGAGCTCACGGATCCCGGCCTGCGGTTGCCAGGCAGAGGCGAGATCAGCGCTCAGCGTCAGTTCCAGGGGTGCTCGCGCTCTCGGACCGATGGCCTGAAGACGTGCCGGTTGTAGAGCCATGTGACCCTCGCCGAGGTCCACTTGCAAGTCGGATTCCGATTCGATCCGGAGGTCCCCAAAGACCACCTTCAGTCCCTGGATCTCCAGCGTGCCGATGGCGGCCAGGGGATTCGACGGGTCCAAAGAGACCAGGGCGTCGAGCACCCCAGCGATCTCCAGATCTGCCGCATCGAAGCCCGCCAGATGGAACCCGATCTCGCTGGCTCGACCCAATCCCAACTCGCTGATCTCGAGCTCCAGGGATCCAGGATCGAAGATCAGAGGCAAGTTGGCCAGGACCTCAGACTCCGGAAGAACATCGAGAAGAATAGCCAAGGGGATGCTTGCCTCTAATCTGCCGGGGACGCTTGGCGCGCTGCTGTCGAGGGTCAAGGTGCCACCCTCCAGGCGCGCCTTGATATCGAGTCGGCGAATGTCTTCGATGGGGTCGAAGACCTGGAGAGCTATCGTCGCATCGCGCACTGGAGTCTCGACCATCGTCTGACCATAGGCCGCGAATTTCAGAACCTCATCACCGGGAACCAGCCCTCGGAGAGCACCCTTGAGTTCCGACACCCTCAGAGACCGTCCATCGTAGGAAGCCTCCAAAGAGAGGTGCTCGGAATCGGATGGCACCCACGTGGCCGCTACTTCGATCGTCGGCGATTTCAAGGGGCCCTCGAAGCTCAGATCCGCTTGCAGGCCCCCCGTCAGACGATTCGTGACATCTGGAGAGAGCACCGGCACCACCTCTTGGCGACGCTCGGGATCCGGCAGAAACACTTCCAGAAGCTCTTCGGCCTCGGCAAGGGTGCTCTCCAGATCCGGCAGATTGACTTGGAGTTGCGCGTTCTCGAATGAGCCTTCACGCAGGCCGTCGAGTCCCGGGAAGATCCATCCACCCTCGATCCGGCGAACCCCAGGCGAGTCCGAAAGCAACTCACCGTGAAAGACGAGATTCGACATCGATGAGGCACGGGCGAAAAGCTCGACGAGGTGCCTGTCCTCCAATCTCCAGCTGCCCTCTAGATCGAGGTCCGGTGCCGCAGCGGGCCCATCTACGTTTGCAGTGAGCGACAGGCTGCCAGCCGGTTGGAATCCCCCGAGGGCGTCAGGAGTCACACCGAGCGTCTTCGCCAGGCTCCCCAGATCGTTCTGACGAACCTCCACTTGGACGTCCTGAAGCTCGAGATCTTGGAGGTCTTTCCACCCAGGCACATGCACGCGCCCGATCAGGGTCCTCGAACCCTCGGCACCAGGAAGGATCCGGACATCCACACCGATCGTGATCCCCTTGGCACCCTCCGCCTCTTCCGGCTCTAGAGTCTGGACGGAGGCGATCACCAGCGGCTCGTCCTGGCGGCGCCAGGTCAGCCTGACTTCACCGCGTACCAGGTCGTTCCCGAGGTCGGTGGCCAGCTCTTCGAAGGCGACGCGAGTCTTCAGATCCGCCTCCAGATCCACCTCGGTTCCCTCGAGCCTCAGCCCTTCTCGTCCAGCGGTTGCGAGAAGCGGCTCGAGTAGCTCGGCGGGAAAGTCTTGTCCTGTGACACGAAGGTCGCCGACCAGGGTCACCTCGGGGGCAGGGGTCAAGGTGACATCGCCGCTGGCCTCGACCCGCCCGTCGGTCGTCAGATCAGGAACCAGGCCAGCGAGATCCGATTGCAGATCTAGAGACAGCTCGATAGGGGCACCGGTTTCCAGGCGTCCGTATCCGTCTACCCGTAGCTCGAGAGCATCGCCCACGATCTCCAGACCGTCGATGGCGAACTCTCCGGTCTCGCCAGCCGAGAGCTCCGCGGTCAGGTCGAGAGAAATCCGCGGACGGCGGTGACTCTCGAAGGAAAGCCGGGTCTCCTGGATCTCGATCTTCACACCTCCATCTACCAGCGAGCCAACTATCGTTAGCTGATCTGCTTGCCAGCTGTCCCACCACTCGTCGAGCTCATCCGACGCCTCGCCCGATCGCACGGAGCCTTCGAGGATCTCGAAGCGATCAATGTCCAGAGAAGGAAAGAGGTTGTCCGAAGGGGTCCCGCCACTCTCCGCTGGCTGGGGCAGCGGGGCGCCGAGGTCGATCGCGGGACTCTGCAACCGAACAGAGTCGATCTGCGGCCGATCCGAGAACAGCGATCGCCAGCTCAGCTCGGTAGTAGCCACCGGCACCACGAGGAAGGGCGGCGAATCTGGGCCACCCGCTCGGAGCTCCAGCTCCTCGAGGTCTATTCGACCAGACCGCAGGGAAAGCTCGAAGTCACGAGCTCCGAGATGGATCCCGGCGGATTCCTCGATGGCCGATCCCACCCACCGCAGAACCGCTCCACGCACCGCCTGGGACCTGAGACTGAGCACAAGCGTGACGCCCACGAGAATACCCATGGCCATCAGCACCAGGAGGAGAAGGGTCGCGCGGCGTAGCCATTTCCGAGAACGGATCTGCGAACTGGATGAACTACCCATGAGTCACGGCTCGCCTCACCGGATCAAGATAGCATCACCTGGTTGGCAGGTCAGCGAAGGTGTTGCCCGCGGGTCTAGAACCTGACCCTGCTCCTCCATCTCTTTCAAGATTGGGCTGCGCTCGCGAAGGTCGTCCTTTGAGCTCGTTCTCATCGGATCCGGACGGAGATGAGCCCTTGTGCTTGACACTGAGCGGATTGTGAATATACTTGTAATATGCAAGTAACGACACCGACGCTGAAACTGGCGTACCTCACCTCTTCCCTAGTCCGTCGGCTACGCCTGCTGGAGCGTCAGGAGATGGCCTGCTGCGGCGTACCGGTATCCCAGGCGATGGTCCTCCAGGCCCTCGAGAAGAGTGGGGGCTCACTTCGAATGGGAGATGTGGCTGCGGTTCTGGGTGTCGTTCAGAGCACTGCCACCCGCCTGGTGGAGCCCGTGGTCGAGCAGGGTTGGGTGCGCCGGGAGGCGAGAAGTGGAGATCAACCCTGTGAGCGGATCATGTCCCGGATGGGGACGGCGGTGCGGATGCGCAGATCGAAGATGTGATCGGTGGTGATGAAGCGATCGAGCACCGTATCCTTGGATTTCTGGGCCGTGTATCGGAATTCGAGAGTCCAATTCCCGCTCAGGACGTAACCCAGGCCGGCAGTGAGCCGCAGGCGCTCGGCGAAGTAGTCGGGTGCGTCGCCGCCAAGATCGCCAAAGGCTTCGCCCATGAGCGGCACGTACCAGGTCTTCTCTTCTACCCGGGGTCGGTTGAGCGGGATGAAGGTCGCCAGGCGATAGCGGCTCCGAAGGCCGAAGTCGATCTCGCCGGAGTCTCGCTGGTCGATCCATCGCTGCTCGAGTCGGAAGCGGTGTCGGACATCGAGCTCACGCCCCGCCATCCTTCCCTTGGGCCAGAAGAAGATGGCGCTTTGCCAGGTACGCAGCTCGAGTAGATCTTCGAGGTCGTCCGCGAAGGTGTAGTAGCCACCGATCCCGACATCGAATGCCACCCATTTCGAATGAACGTAGGAGAAGGTCCCTCGCGTGTGGAGCCTCGACCATTCGCCGAGAACATCCTCCGTCGTCACCAGTTCCCTATACCCGAAGTCCCAGGCCCCCCGCCACTTGTCGCTGACCCTGAATTGATACTGGTACTGAACCCAGACCTGGGCATCACTCTCCTCGATTTCCTCGCCAGGGGCAGAACCCGCTCCGCAGAGCAATCCCGTGAGCATCCCCGAGATAAGCAGCGAGTTACGAAATCCCTTCATGGATCACCATTATTGCAGTGGTAATGATGAGGCTGTGGTCCGTAACCAAGCTGTGACAGGCCTTGAAGCATGTTTCGGCTCGGCGTAGAGGCGTGCTAGGGTTTCCTGCCTATTCCTTGAGCAGGCAAACTCTTGAAGTTATTGAACTGGCTGGCGTCTCAGGCGCTGAAGGAGAGACCGATGAAGAATCTAATCACCCTTATCGCTTTGGCAGCGGGTGTTGCTGCGGGGATCGGGTGCAGCGCACCCCAGGAGCAGGCACCGTCCGAGGTCACCGAGGATTTCGGGCACTTCCACCCCAAGGGCAAGCCGCCATCCGAGCACACGCTGGCGGTTTTCGAGGAAGCCAGGGAGATGCTGCCGTTTTCGGATCGGCAGGATTTCGAGGAGTGGGAACGAGGCTTTATCGCCAGACGTGACGATCTGAAGATCATGGCAGACGCCGGAAATGTCGCGTGGGACATGGAGCGTTACCTGTTCCTCGACGAGCCCGAGAACATCGACAGCGTGCATCCGTCGATGCTGCGGATATCCGAGCTGAACAACAACTACGGTCTCTATGAGGTCATTCCGGGTATCTACCAGGTGCGTGGATTCGATCTCGCAAATGTCACATTTGTGCGGGGCGAGACCGGCTGGATTGTCTTCGATCCGCTGACCGCGCTGGAAACGGCCAGGGCGGCTAAGGAACTTCTCGACGAGCATGTGGAAGTGTTGCCCGTCGTTGCCGTCATCTACTCGCACTCGCATGGCGATCACTTTGGCGGCGTCCGCGGCCTCGTTAGCCTGGAAGATGTGACGGCGGGCAAGGTCGAAGTCATTGCACCCCGCGCTTTCATGGATTTTGCCGTTGCCGAAAATATTTATGCCGGGAACGCCATGAACCGGCGAATGTTCTTCCAGTACGGCGTATTGCTACCTCCCGGTCCTTATGGTCACGCCGGGCAGGGGCTTGGTCAGAACGTAGCCGCCGGCAATATGGGTTTGATTGCGCCAACGCGCGTCGTCGAAGACGCTGTCGAAACGTTCAAGGTCGATGGCGTCGAAATGGTTTTCCAGAACACTCCCGACACCGAAGCGCCGTCAGAGATGAACACCTACATCCCGTCCATGAAGACACTTTGGATGGCTGAGAACCTCGTCGGCTCGGTACACAATATTTATACCTTGCGCGGCGCGATGGTGCGCGACGCGCTGCGCTGGTCGAAGTACATCAATGAGGCGCTGTGGGCCTATGGGCAGGAGGCCGAAGTCATGATCGCCTCGCATCACTGGCCGCGCTGGGGCAATGAACGGATCCAGGAAGTGCTGAAAGCCAACCGCGACATCTATGCGCACCAGAACAACCAGGTTCTGCACTACGCGAATCAGGGCGTTACGGTCAACGAGATTCACAACGTGTACCGGGCGCCGAAGAGCCTGCAGGAAGGCTGTATCACGCGCTTCTACCATGGTTCACAAGAGAACAATGCCCGCGGCGTTATCAATAAGTACATGGGCCACTGGGACGCCAACCCAGCTACGTTGGTCCCGCTGTCACCGCGCGACTCGGCGCCGCTATACGTCGAGATGATGGGAGGCTCGGTGAAGATCATGGCCAAGGGCCGGGAGTTGAACGGCGACGGTAAGTATCGGCACGCCGTAGAGATTTTGGATCGGCTCGTCTTCGCCGAGCCAAACAATCAGCCGGCCAAGGATCTGTTGGCCGATGCCTACGAGCAGCTTGGATACCAGCAGGAAAATCCGGGTCTGCGCAACGCATTCCTGGCTGGCGCGTACGAATTGCGTTCGGGCATCCCGGAAGGCTCGCCTCCAAAATCCTCGGGACCCGACATGATCCAGGCGATGAGCACGGGGCTGTTCCTCGATTTTCTAGGTATCCGCATGGACAGCACCCAGGCTGAGGATTTCGAGTTCACGATCAACCTCGCCACGCCGGACAATGGTGAGCGATACCTCATCGAGCTCAGCAACGCGACGCTGACCAATATCGAGGGCTACCAGGCTGAGGATGCCGATCTCACGATCACGATCAATCGCTCCGACCTGGAGCAGGTCATGATGGGTACTAAATCCTTCATGGCACAGATCGAGGACGGGACTGCCCAGACCGAAGGAGATCTCGGCGTGCTGGAGCAGCTTGCGTCCACAATGGTCGAGTTCGACCTGTTCTTCGAGATCTTGCCCGGCACCAAGGGAGCTTCCGCCGAGCCCGACGCAAACGACTTCGAGGTCGAGGTTCCGGTCATCCATGAATGATCGGCCGATCGACCCGATCGCGCGCCGTGCAGCGGGAGGTGCCTTCGAAGGGATCCACAGCAGCCGCAAGAACGGCTGGGCCGAGATTAAGCCAATGGCACGGCATTGGGCCGGCCTGATTCGTGAGCGCCTCGATCAGATCCACGAAGTCGGGACGGTCTTCTAGTTCTACATTGAACTGCAACAGTTGAGTAGGTGGCGTCAGACGCTGCCGGTAAGCACTTCGCTCACAGGGCGGTGTCGTGAGTCCCAGTCGCTTCGTTGTCATGCTCGGTTGAGCGAGGGTAGCACCGCTGAGCTGGGTCCTCAACGCTTGACTTCTCTCGGACTATCGATATACTTGTAATATGCAACTAAATACTCCGGCGCTGAGACTGGCGTATCTAACCTCCTCTCTAGTCCGAAAGTTGCGGCTGCTGGAGCGTCAGGAGATGGCCTGCTGCGGTGTTCCCGTCTCACAGGC
>JAUWSP010000413.1 GCA_030610025.1 Acidobacteriota bacterium
ATCGCGGTGGGCTTCACGTTGCTGGCAAGGCGCGCCGACGCAAGCATAGCGGGACTATGGTGAGGACGCGCAACGCCGCCAGCGGCGAGAAGAACCCGCGAGGTAGGTAGCGAAATTACCGCACGGGACACTAAGTGCTCTGCTCGCTATGCGTATCTTTGCATTCAGGGGGTACCGCTACGCCGACGGGCTCACCGATTGTGGCACCCGCGCGGCGCCCCCCTATGACCAGATCGACGACATCTTCGCCGCCCACCTGCGGGAGGATCCCTACCAGTTCGCCTGGCTCACCCGCCCGATTGCATCGGACTATGGTGACCCCTACGAGAGTGCCTGCAACACCCACGAAGCATGGCTGCAGACCGGCAACATTCAACGGGAGCGGTCCAAGGCGCTGTACCCCTATGAAGTCCTCTTGCCAGGCGGTGGACGGCGACTCGGCCTCACCGCGCTCGTCGGTCTCGAGGACCCGAACGAAGAGGTCATTCGACCGCACGAAGCGACAGTCGCCAAGACGGTGGACGAGCGGTTGGAGCTGCTCCGCGCCACTGAGCTCGACCTGGAGCCCATCCTGCTGCTGAGCGATGACGACGGTGGCCTCGACTCCCTGTTGACCGAGGATGTGGGCGACAGCGAATTCCTGGTCGAGCACCAGGACTTGTTCGGCAACCGGCACCGGATCTATCGTCTCGACGACACAGATCGAATCGAGCGCTACCAACGCCTTCTCGAGAACTGCCCAGGCCTCATCGCCGACGGCCATCACCGCCACGAAGTCGCAACTCGGTACGCCATCGAGCAAAGCCTGGATATCGGCTCTGAAAATGCGGTAAAGCTCGCCGTAGTCACCAGTCTAAGGGCGTCCGGCCTGACGATCGACCCGATCCATCGCGGACTCCTGGAAGCTGTCGACCTCGGCCCGGCGGCGGCGCTGGCCAAGAGCCGCCAGCCCTGTAGCTCGACTTCGGGAGTCGGTCTGGCCAGTGCAGCGGCGGCACAGATGCAGCCCGCCATGGTAGTCCTCTCGACAGGACACGAGGCCGAGATCTGGCGTTTCGACCAGGGAGAGGCGCCCGCCGAGCTGCTCCCCTCATCTCGTCATCTGGCTGTCGGATGGCTTCATGATGTCGTGTTACCGCGGCTCGGGCTCGACGCGGCGGCAGCGCGCGACGGCAGGATCGTCTATCGCTCCGATCCAGAACAGCTGATGACTTCGATCAGCAATGGCGAGCTCGCGGCCGGCTTTTTTCTACCCCCCATGTCACCGCAGGAATTCTCACTGGCGACCGCCCAAAGGGCCCTGCTACCGCCAAAGTCGACCCGATTCATGCCCAAGATCGTTTCCGGGCTGGTGTGGGCGAGTCTGCGAGGCGAGCGGGAGTGAGACTGGGCACCCTGCGAGTCGAATCCAGCAGCCCCCGATAGGATCCATTCGTGCCGACGAGCTTTCGAGACGACAAGAAACCGGTGGTGTCCTTCGATCCGAGACTGGAGGTCACGCCCTTCACCCTGTTCCGGAGTCTTCGTGAAGGCAGGGCTCCACTACTCATCGACATTCGTGATCACCCGGCGGGCAAGACTCTGCGAGGAGCGATGCCGATGCCGGGTCCGGACTGGAGACCGCTGGAGAACCAGAGGGTCGTTCTGTTCGACGACGATGGATCGAGGTCGGTACAGCTGGCAGGCGAGCTTCAGGCCGAGGGTCTTCCCGACGTGCGGGCGCTCTTCGGAGGGCTCGAGCTCTACGAGTTTTGCCTGGACCCCGAAGTCGTGGAGACCGACACCTACCTGATCGAGATTTGAAGACCTGCTAGGCCTCTTCGATTCCACTGGCCACGCTTCCGTCCTTCCGAACGGTCCACACCTCACCAGAGTAGATCAGATCTCGGAGGGTCCCTTCCCCCCGTGCCTCGGTCAGCTCTTCGATCTGCGCCACAGAGGCCTGCTCGTAGGCGGGCCTCGAAACCGACCGGAACACCCCGATAGGCGTCGGGAAATTCGGCGGCGCCAGCTGGGCCACCAGGAACGCCAGGGCGGGATTCGGGTCATGAGCATCCCAGGTGAGACAGTCCTCGGGGCCCAGGCCGTCACCCAACTCCACAACCTCCGGCTGAGTACAGTTCATGCGGATGCCGAGATTCTTGTCCTGGCCGAAAACCAGAGGCTGACCGTGCTCGAGCGGAATCGAGTGAGTGTCTCTCGACTCCTTTTCGGTCATGTACTTGAAGGCCCCATCATTGAAGATGTTGCAGTTCTGGTAGACCTCGATGAAGGCGGAGCCCTCGTGCTCGACGGCCTGTCGAAGCGTCTCTTTGAGATGTCTCTGGAAGATGTCGACAGTCCTGGCCACAAACGTGGCCCCTGCCCCGAGCGCCAGGGAGAGCGGGTTGAAAGGCCGGTCGATGGACCCAAAGGGAGACGACTTGGTGCGCTTGCCTACCTCACTGGTCGGCGAGTACTGGCCCTTGGTAAGGCCATAGATCCGGTTGTTGAACATCACGATCTTGACACCGACATTGCGGCGCAACAGATGGATCAGGTGGTTGCCGCCGATCGACAAGGCATCGCCATCTCCAGTCGCAACCCAGACCTCCAATTCCGGTCGGGCCATCTTGATCCCGGTGGCGATACCTGGAGCCCTGCCGTGAATGGAATGGAAGCCGAATGTGTCCATGTAGTAGGGGAATCGGCTCGAGCAGCCAATTCCAGAGACGACAACGAAGTTCTCTTTGGGAATACCCAGCGTCGGGAAAAAAGACTGCACCGCCGACAGGATGGCGTAATCGCCGCATCCCGGACACCAGCGCACCTCCTGGTCGGTCTGGAAGTCCTTCTTCTTCAGTACCGGTAGCTCAACGGACATGGCTTCAAGCCTCCAGGATCTCTTTGATCTTGTCGTAGATTTCGTATCTGAAAAACGGCTTGCCCCGAACCTTGCAGTGACTGATCACCTCTCGCAGGAACTCGGCCCGGAGTAGAAACGCCAGTTGACCGGAGTTCATTTCTGGCACCATGAGGCGTTGGAAGCGGCCCAAGACATCGCCCAGGTTGGATGGAAACGGATTGAGGTGCTTCAGGTGGATCTGGCTGACCTTCATGCCCTCGCGGCGCGCCTGTCGAACGGCGCCAGTGACAGCACCCACCGTGCTTCCCCAGCCGATGACCAGCAGGTCGCCTTCATTGTCGCCATTGACTTCCAGATCCGGGATCTCCCTGGCGATACGCCTCACCTTCTCGGCCCGGTAGTGGGTCATCTTCTGGTGATTGGTCGCACTGTAGGAGACATTGCCAGTGAGATCTTCCTTCTCCAACCCACCGAGGCGGTGCTCGAGGCCCGGAGTGCCCGGTATCCCCCAAGGCCGGGCCAGGGTCTCTTCGTCGCGAGAATAGGGCTCGAATCCTTCCGCAGTCGACCAGTACTCTGTTTGAAGATCGGGCAGCGACTCCAGGCTGGGCAACCTCCATGGCTCCGAGCCGTTGGCGATGTAGCCGTCGGACAGAAGGATGACCGGAACCATGTACTTGACGGCGATATAGCAGGCCTCCATCGCGGTATCGAAACAGTCGGCCGGTGAGTTGGCGGCGAGAACGGGTATCGGCGAGTCGCCGTTACGGCCAAACATGGCCTGCAAGAGATCCGACTGCTCCGTCTTGGTGGGAAGACCCGTGGACGGGCCGCCAC
>JAUWSP010000505.1 GCA_030610025.1 Acidobacteriota bacterium
ACCATTCGCAAGGCGATCGATGAAGCACTCGTCGGAGCCGTTGCCGAGGGAGTCGCTGAGGATCGTTTGCTAGTGATCGGAGCGACCAATCTGGACGCCGGCAGAGGACGCCCATTCAACCTGGGTCAGGAGGCACAAGCGGCGCTCCAGACCGGATCGTTCGATCGCATCAACTCGATCCTCCTGGCCTCGAGTGCGATCCCCACTGTCTTTCCCCCGGTCGAGATCGACGAGATGCTCTACGGCGATGGGGGTGCCACCTCTAACCTCTTCTTGGTTGCGTTCTCGAACGAAGAAGGGCCGCTCGACCAGTTCCTTGCGCGGTATCCGGAGGCCCCTAGGCCGAAGCTCCGCATCTGGGTCGTGGTCAACGAGCAGTTGGTACTGGCACCGGCAGTCACCCAACCCAGATGGCTGTCCGTGGCAGGCCGGGCCCTGGGTACTTTGACTTCGACAACCGAGTTGTTCGCGCTGGATCTGATCAAGGACATCGTCGTCGAGTTCCGCGAAGAGCGTGGAGTCGACGCCGAGTTCCGCATGGTGGCAATCCCCACGGACGCACCGAAACCGAAGACCGATCAGATGTTCGACAAGGACTTCATGATCCTGCTAGAAGAGCTCGGCCGGAACATGGCAATGGATCCATCGGTCTGGCGCACCGATGTGCCATCCGCCTATTCGTTCAGCCGGGACTGACGAGAGGCGGGTCGAAGCCTGACTCCGGCAAGCCCGAACGAGTCGGTTCAATGGCTTGGAGGTTGGGTCGCTTCGCTGAGTGGGCTCTCCGCGGTCTCGGGAGGGGGAGGCAGGAAGCAGACGTCCGATCCATCGGTGGGCAGGGGCCTCTTGAGGACCTGCGCGTAGATCGTCAGCCACCACATGTAGAACCTGAAGGCTGTACCAAGAAGACCGCCTTTGGATAGGGTGATTGATGGATCCTCTATGGGTCCTTTGATCTTGGCCGGTGTCGCCAGGCTCAAGAAGGTCCTCTTCTTCGGCCGCGGTCGCAAGGTCATGTCGAGGGTCATGGTCTCGAGGTCGATCGATCCCTTGCCCCGGGCGCGAATCCTCGACGTGTCGAACCAGAAGCTGTTGGCCGTCATCTGCCCTTCGGCGACCGAGAAGTTCCCCGCCATACAGTTGAGAATCGATGCACTCCCCGGGTCCACAAGGCGAAACATGGATCTGACCAGACCCGCACCCCATAAATCGAGAAGCTCTGTGTCGATCTCACGAGGAAAGATCGCGAAGCGAAAATCCCCTGTAGCCGCCGTGATCACTTGACCGGCTGGCGCGCTCGTGGCCACCAGATGGGTCTGTAGATCGAGCTCTCCGTTCCCCTCGGCCGTTGGGTCGAAGAACCTCAAGATGGGGCCGTACTCCACATTGTCGACATCAAGCCCCATGTCGGCGTCGACGAGCCCATCGTCGGCACGGATGGTGACCTGCCCCCCGACATTCCCCTCGGCCAACGTCAGGCTGAACGGCCCGGCGGTGAAGCGGCCCTCCTCGAGTTGGACTCGGATCTGACCACCACCGCCAGTCTCGCCCCCCCAGTAGATGTCATCTGCCTGCAGATTCAGGTCGAGATCCAGGTTCCCGAGCTTGCTCGATTCGATCCTCTCCAGCCAGCTTTCGCCGTCTTCGCCAGCAGACATGTCGTCTGACTCCGTCGATTCTTCGGCAGCTTCTTCTTGGGCCTCGTCAGGGGTCGATGGGTTGACGAATAGCTCGGCCAGGTGGATGCGCCGCGAGGAGAGGTCGGCGGCGATCCGAGGTCGCGCACCAGTCAGGTCGAGGGACACGTTGCCGCTGACGTCGGACTCGCCTGCCTCTACGGAGAGACCCTCCAAAGCGTAGTTGTCGGATCGAATCGCCAGATCTCCGGCGATCGCAACGGGCCCGACTTCGGAGATCCGGTGGCCAATGAATGGCTCGAAGCTGCTGATGCGATCGGCTGTCAGAGAGAACTCGAGATCGAGGGTGTTGGTGGAAGCTGGCAGCGTGAGATTCCCTTGCGCGTCCAAGCGGATGTCTCCCGTGCGAAGGGTCATTTCTACCGGGATCTGGTCCCCCTCCGGCCCCGTCCGATTCTTGTTACGGAGTCGCAGGTCGAGCTCGACGGGCAACTCACCGATCAGGCCGTCGGCGCTGACCTGAATGGGTTGAGTTGGGGTCTCGGAGATCACCGCCTGGCTCAGGGTGAGCTCGAGAGGCACTTCTTTGTCGAGGGACGGGACCGACAGGAAGACGTCCTCGGCTTTCCCTGAGACGTTGGCGCCTTTGAGGAACATCTGGCGCAGCGTTCTCTCTGCGGCAGTGAGCCGGAGGTCGAATCGCTGTGCCCGAACCACGAGGTCTGGGGCAATCTCCTCCAGCGCCACGAGACGCCCGAGGTCGACGGCTTCGCCACCCATCTCCAGGTCCATCTTCGGAGGAGCCGACACCCAGTCGAAATCCAGTTGGCCTCGGAATCGAGCTTCTCCCGCTCGAGCGGAGAAGGCGGCTCGATCCAAATGACTACCGAGGACCTCCACGTCAGCAACCACGTCGGAGAAATCATCCAGCCCCGGTGAATTGCGAAGCACCTCGTGAAGCTCGAAGTGAGCTTGGGTATCCGGAAAGGGCAACTGCTCGGGCCAGATGGGAATGTCCACGGTGAGAACGGGCTCCGAAGCGAAATCCTTCTCTCCGGATTCGACCAATTCCAATAACTCGTCGAGAGCTACGGTGGAAGCGTCGAGATCGACGAGGATTGGCGCCTCTTCCTGCTGCGGAACCTGCAGGGTCATCGTGGCGGTGGTGTGGCCGACGCGAATGGCATCGAGACGCAGCTCGCGCCGATCCGGACCAACGAGCAGAGCTCCGTGAACCTCATAAGGGTAGTCGGCATCTGCTGGGACCCCCCACCAGGGCTCGAGATCTCCGATGCGGTCACCGGAGATGTCGAGCTCCAGATCGAGGTCGAGGTCTCCAGGTTCCACTGAGATGTGACCGTCGATCCATGTTCTTCCCCCCAGGGCCTCGGCGGCGAGCGTGAAAGGCCAAGGGTCGTCCGATCTCCAGCCTTTCGTGCCCTGCCCGCTCAGCTCGATCCGGTAGGGGTATCCACGCAGGTCTCCATCCAGGATCGC
>JAUWSP010000186.1 GCA_030610025.1 Acidobacteriota bacterium
CGGGGTCCGGCCGCGTCAGGGTTCTTGTGATTCGTGCCGAAAAATCGGTGCCTGTCAACAACTGCTCGAGCTCGTCGAACCAGTTGGTGACGAGGACCACGTGATCGATGGTGTCCGCACTGTTCGATCCCTGGAACATCACCAGGTACTCGGCCCCAGGTGCGACGTCGAAATCCTGGCCTGGAAAGAGATCGACGAACCGACTCTCAATCAGTGTCTCGGGTCTCTTGGCCCGGAAGGTGTCTCCGTTGATCTCGACCGAAGCAGCTGAGATTCCAACTCCCGTTCGATAGAAGATCTTGTCCTGGCCCGACGACCACGTTGGGTAGGAGGCTCGCTCGCCGCCGGCAGAGATCTGCCATTCGCCGCGCCCGGATGGGAACGGCCGAACGTAGGCTTCCCACGAGCCTGACTCGTTGGAACCGTAGGTCAGCCATTTGCCGTCGGGTGACACCTTGCCGCCGTATTCGATAAACGGAGTGCTGAGAAACACCTCCGGTTCACCATCGCCTTCGAGCGGCATGCTCATGATGTCCCAGCCGTTCTCCGAGTCGACCTGACTGAAGACCAGCGTCTGTCCGTCGGGTGTCACAGCAGTCGGAGCCTGATCGAAATCGTTCTCGGTCAGTCGGACGGGCTGCTCCGAGCCGTCGGCTGCGACCCGGAAGATGTCGTACGAGTTTCCACGGTCGGACTGAAAGTAGATCCACTCGCCATCGGGGGACCAGGCGGGCCCGGTGTCGTCGGCATCGTCGAAGGTCAGGCGGGTGTGGATACCCCGGTCGAGATCCTCGACCCAGATATCGCCATTGCCACTTTCTGATGCGATGTCGAGGGCAAGCCGGCGACCATCGGGTGAGAAGGCAGGAGACCAGTAGGTGCCTGGATCCTCGAGAAGCGGAGAAACCTGGCCATCCAGATCGACGCGCACTACATCGTAGGCGGCCGCACTGGCCGCACCCTGCATATAGACCAGCTTGCCGTTGTCAGAGACCGAGTAGTGGGCCGTGCCGTAGGCACCTTCGTTGGTCGTCAGGGACTCGATGACCGGCCCCGGGGAGCCTTGGAGCTCCAGAGTGACAGGGTCCATCGGGACTGCGTAGAGCGTTCCCTCGCGCGCGTAGAGCAGATGGCCCGAGTCGGCCCAGCGCGGATAGGTACCGCCCTGGATCAGCTGCTTTCTTTCGCCTGACTCCAGATCGAGAACCTCGATCGTAGCCTCGGCGAACCGGGCGTTCTCTGTGTGGGAAACGAATAGGACGGCGTTGCCAGCGGGTAGGACATGCGGCCAGCGATGGGTGATCTCTCCCTTTTCCTCATCGAGAGTGGTCAGCTGCTCGGGCTCACCACCAGCCGCGGGAATGCGAAAGAGCGGAGCCTGCTGTTCAGGCGAGTAGATGATGTGGTCATCCGGAGTCCAGGTCGCACCACGGCAGAAGTCCACCGTGGCGATGGTCAGAGGTGTCCCGCCCGAGACGGACACCTTCTTGAGCTCGTTGGGAGTCACAAAGGCGATCCACTCGCCGTCGGGCGAGAAGAAAGGCAGGTAGGAGAGGTCGCCACCCGAGACCATTCTTCCTTCCAGTTGGTCGAGGGCTCGTAGATGTAGGCTGCGTGTAGCCGGGTTTCCCGTTACATAGGCGAGGTCTGTACCGTTGGGCGAGATCACGACGCTGCTACCGATTTGCGTCAGCAGGGTGTCTTCGACGGGGATCTCGACATTGAGCCGCATGGTTTCCGCCTGCGACTGCTCAGGCGAACGGGTCCAGCCCGCAATGGCCACGGCAGTGGCGATCGCAGCCAGTCCCAGAGCGGCCCAGGGTAGTGCGCGGCGCCAGACCGGCAGTTGGGCATATCCGACCGTGGTGGCCTGGGCCCTGGCGGCCTCAGGATCGGCCAGGTAGCCGGCGATGGCGATCCGGGCCTCCCCGATGGCCTGGAGGCGATCGGTGGTTTCTTTTTGAAGACACCGATCGAGCAGGTTCTGAATGACGGGAGGAACGTCATCGGGTAGCGCCTCCCACTCGGGTTCCCGGGCCAGGATCCCCGCCAGGGTGTCGGACATGGTCTTGCCGGCGTAGACGGTCTGGCCGGTCAGCATCTCCATGACAACGATACCGAAAGCCCAGATGTCGGCTCGGCGGTCAGCGGCCTCCCCGCGGGCCTGCTCGGGACTCATGTAAGCGGCTGTGCCCAGCAATACTCCGGCTCCGGTCATATGCGCTGTCAGCGTCGGGGAGAGGGAAAGCGAGGGGTTGCTGGGACTCGAGTCGACCCCGGCCCCCGATTCGAGGGCTTTGGCGAGACCGAAGTCCAGGACCTTGATCTTGCCGCTCTCGGTGAAGTTGACGTTTGCCGGTTTGAGATCCCGGTGCACGATGCCTCGGTCGTGGGCTGCCTCCAGGGCTTCGGCGATCTGATGTGCGATAGACATGGCTTCATCGAGCGGTAGGCGACCCCGCTTGATCCTCTCGGCCAGCGTCTCCCCCTCCACCAGTTCCATGACCAGGAAATGGTGATCGCCGTCGTGCTCGACCTGGTAGATCCCGGCGATGTTGGCGTGGTTGAGTGACGCCAACACCTGGGCTTCGCGGCCGAAGCGCGCCATCCGCTCCGCATCCTGAGCGAAGAGCTCGGGCAGCACCTTGATCGCCACCTCACGGCCGAGCTTGGTGTCTTCGGCACGGTACACCTCGCCCATGCCCCCTTCGCCGAGCTTGTCGGTGATTTTGAAATGAGAAAGGGTAGTGCCAATCATCGGGCAATCCGTCCGGCACGGGGTCCGGCCGCTTCAGGGTAGTTGTGAGTCTCACTGATCATTCGTCAACTCCTCGCGACGGCGGATGTCTTCACCATCCGCGCCTTCAACTTCGGTTGCAGTCTGTAACGGAACTAGCTGGTGCCTATTGTATGACGGAACGGCCGCAAAAGAGGCCGGCCCACCTTGGAGAGGGTGCGGGTCGAGACTTCAGGGACCGTCGAAACGGCTGACCATGAGCTGGGTGAACGCGGGATCGTCCTGAAAGGCGGCGAACTCGGGGGCCCGGCGAAACTCCTCCCTGGGGTAGCCGGCCTTCATGGATCGCTCGGCGTACTCGAGCATGTGCTCTCGCTCACCAGCCAGGGCGTAGATCTGGGCGGCGGAGTACAGGAGCTCGGGTTGATCGGAGGCGCTGTCCGTCTGGTTCAAGACCTCTTCGATGCTGCTGATCGCCTCCTCGAACAGGCCGACCTTGGCCGCGACGAGCGCTCGCAGCCCCAAGAGCTCGACTCGATCCCCACCCGCGGCCAATCGCTGGTCACAGCTGTCGATCGCCCGCAGGTACCAGGTGCGGGCCGAAGCTGGATCGCCGAGCTTGGCATAGACATCGCCGATGTTGTTCTGGACTGTCGGATAACCGGGCTGCAGCACTTCGGCCTCGAGGTAGGCCGCCAGTGACTCCTCCATTTGGTCGAGATAGTAGTAGGCCGTACCCAGGTTGGTCGCGGCCACCTCGTCGGGCGCCAACTCCAAGGCACGATGGTAGAGGGGGACGGCCTCGAGATATCGACCCGAGTACAGGTAGGCGTTCGCCAGGTTGTTCATCGCCGAGATATGTCCTGGGGCGTACTCCAGCACCCGCTTGAACTCGACAGTCGCTTCATCGAGCTGCCCCATCCGCAGGAGGGCCGTGCCCAGGGCGTAGCGAGCGGTGATGGCGCCTCCATCCATCTCCACGGCTTGTCGCAACTGGTTCAATCCTTCTTCTCGGCGACCCTGCTCGAGCAAGGCCTGCCCATGTAAGACCCGGCCGCGGACATTGGAGGGATCGATGGTCATGGCGTGCTGGGCCGCCTCGGCAGCTGCCTCGCCGTTGCCTTCGAGCATGCTGAGCTCGCCTCTGGCCAGCCAGGCCTTTTCCAGAGCGGGATTGGCGCTCAGAGCCTTGTCGGCGAGCTCGAGGGCCTCCTCACGCCGCTCTTCCTGGGGATACTCTTCTTGCATTCCTGCCAGTAGCTGTGCCAATTCGGCCTGGAGAAAGGCGTTGTCCGGCTCGAGCTCGAGGGCTCGGCGCAGCGTCTGCTCGGCGAGCTTCAGCTTCGGAAGGGTGGCACCATCCTGCGAGTAGGTCCGACTCTGCTCGAGCAACAATTGAGCCTCGGAGCCAATTTCCGGCTGCGATGGTGGTGCGTTGGGGCCACCCAGGAATCCCTGGGAGCGCAGGAGGAAGAAGACGGCGACCAGTGCGATTGCCACGGCTGCGGCGATGGCTACGGCAGCGAGCGGTCGCCGGGAAGGTGCTGGCGCCGGAGGCTGAGGGTGAGCCGCGAGCTCACTCTGGATGCTGCTGGACAAGCCGCTCTCAGTCTCTCGTTGCAGGCTCTGCAGCGCGTTGCGGAGTTCCTTGGCCGACTGGTACCGCCGCTCGGGATCCTTTTCCAGACAGGTCTCGATGATCCGTCCGAAATGGCGCGGCAGGTCCTGCTTGATCTCTGAGATCGGTGGTGGAGCGTCGCGGAGAATGCTCGAGGCCAGGGCGATCGAGCTGGCACCCTCGAAGGGGCGACGACCGGTCGCCAACTCGTAGAGCAGGACGCCGACCGAGAAGATGTCCGCCCGATGGTCGACCGGCAGGCCCTCGAGCTGTTCGGGAGACATATAGGGGGCGGTCCCCAGGATCGTGCCATCGCCGGTCAGCGTGGCGGAGCTGGGTGCCAACGCTGTCTCACCCTGGTCGTCGAAGGGAACCGGGCTCTCCAGTCCCAGCTTGGCGAGACCGAAGTCCAGCACTTTGACGCGCCCCTCCCTGGTGAGCATGACGTTGGCGGGTTTGAGCTCGCGATGGACGATGCCTTTCTCGTGCGCTGTCGCCAGGGCGTCGGCGAGCGGGACCGCGATGTCGAAGATCTTGGCCAGGGAGAACCCATCGGCAGGTAGCAGGCGCTCGAGATCGTCACCTTCGACCAGTTCCATGGTCAGGAACTGGAGGCCGTCCGCTTCCTCGACCGAGTGGATGGTGACGATGTTCGGGTGGTTGAGGGAGGCGACCACCTTGGCCTCGCGCTGAAACCGTTCGAGACGCTCGGGGTTGGCGGCCATCTCCGCCGGCAGGATTTTCAGGGCCACCCTACGCCCGAGCTTGGTGTCCTCGGCATGGTAAACCTCGCCCATGCCGCCGATTCCCAGCGTAGCGGTGATCTTGTAGTGAGAGAGGGTGGTGCCGATCACAAGGATGCAGCTCCCTTAGGAGTGACTTGTCCCTACC
The DNA here is from genome assembly GCA_030610025.1 of Acidobacteriota bacterium. Lineage (GTDB taxonomy): Bacteria > Acidobacteriota > Thermoanaerobaculia > Multivoradales > JAHEKO01 > JAUVRX01. Next base: position 5,247 of record JAUWSP010000186.1, read on the forward strand.
AGGGATGCCCGGCGATTCTACTGCATCACGGTTGGATTCGAGGGTGCTACAGACTCCGCCAATAGGTTCCAGGCGGGAGGTGTGAGGTTTGGTGGCCCGATTCCGACAGAAATGGATGAGGTGCCCTCGAGTGAATCGTCAACTGTTCTCAATATATATGGGAGTGTTAATATGGGTACCCATATGAAGACCACGATCGACATCGCCGATGCGCTCGCAGAACAAGCGAAACAGGTTGCCGCCGAGGACGGCACGACCTTGCGGTCCCTGGTAGAAGAGGGGCTGCGTCGAGTGCTCGAAGAACGCGGCGGCAAATCGCAGTTCAAGCTCGGAAGAGCAAGCTTCAAGGGCAAGGGGCTGCGGGCGGAGGTGAAGGACGGGTCCTGGGAGCAGATCCGGGACATGGCCTACGAAGGGCGAGGCGGATGATCGCCGTCGACACCAATCTTCTGGTGTACGCCCATCGAGAGGATTCGCCCTGGCACGAATCGGCCTCTGAGACGATCAGGTCTCTTGCCGAAGGACGGGAGGCGTGGGCTATCCCCTGGCCCTGCGTTCACGAGTTCCTGGCCATCGTGACCCACCCGAGGATCTTCCTGCCTCCCACACCTCTGAGAAGAGCGGTCGAGCAGGTGGAGGCCTGGCTGGGGTCGCCCAGTTTGAAGTTGCTGGCGGAGTCGGGTAGTTACTGGCGCGAATTGCGAGATGTGCTCGAGAAGGGCCGCGTGGCAGGTGCCCAAACGCACGATGCCCGTGTCATGGCCCTCTGCCGGTATCACGGCGTGCGCGAGCTCTGGACTGCCGACCGGGACTTCGGCCGGTTCC
>JAUWSP010000245.1 GCA_030610025.1 Acidobacteriota bacterium
CCGGCGTCCACCTCCTCCATCATCAGATCCACGATGATGAGATCGGGGGCAACCTCCTTGAACACCCTGAGGCCCTCCTCTGCGCTGACGGCACCTGCATAGACATAGCCTTCAGCCTCGAGAACGATCTCCAGGAAGGAGAGGATGTCGGGGTCGTCGTCGATACAGAGAATCACGTACTTTGCGTCTTGCATGATTCGCCCTCACAATCTCGGCGAGTCCGCCGGAGGATCCGCGGTGGGTTCCGCTGACTGGAAGTTACCTGTGCGCAGTGCCGAGCTGACGAATTCCACGGCCTGGCGGAGATTTTCTTTTGCCCGTTCGGAGAGTCCCTCTCCGAACTCGCTGAACTCGTATCCGCGAATCCCCAACAGCCAGGCCTCCGGCTCGGCATCGAACAGCTCGCGGGTCATGGTCAGAATCGCTCCCGGGGAGACGCTGTGCGTCGTGAAGCTCGCGATCGCTGCGCCGTTCGGAGACGAGTCGAGGCGGCGCAGCCAGAACGGCTCGGCGCCACTCCGATCCGCGTCGTCGAACACGACTCTCTCGAAGGATGCAACTTCAGCGGCATCCTCTATCTGGAGCTGGTAGTCGGCATCGACCTCGACGCCAGGCAGATCCATCGTCTCCAGGGTCTCCGCAAACGCCGGACCGAGCCCGTCATCGAGGCGGCCGGGGTTCCCCCAGCCCAGGATCAGGGTTCCCGAAGGGCTCATTCGGGCCTCGCGAGTCGGTCGAGCAACGCACCCTGATGATCGATCAAAGTGACCTCGAGTGGCATCTGTCCCAGGGCGTGGGTGGCGCAGGACAGACAGGGATCGTAAGCCCGGATTCCCACTTCGATGTTGTTCAGCAAGCCTTCCGTTATCTCGGGAACCCCGGAGATATAGTCGCTGGCTATTCTTTGGACCGTGCGGTTCATCGGCTCGTTGTTACAGGTCGTCGAGACAATCAGATTGGCCATGGTCACCTGGTCGTTCTCATCGACCTTGTAGTGGTGGATGAGGGTGCCTCTAGGCGCCTCGAGCATGGCCACATACTCTTCTCGGCGCTCTCCGAAGTCGGCGACCAGGTCGTTTCCCTGCAGGTCTGCATCGTGCAGCAACTGCTGGATCTTCTCCGCCGCATGGAGAGCTTCGATCATGCGAGTCCAGTGGTAGGCCATGGTGACGTTGCTCGGCTTGCCATCGGTGAGCGAAAGGAAGTCCTGGCGGGCCGCTTCCGCCTCGGGAGTATCGATGAAGTCGCAGGTATTGATTCGAGCCAGCGGACCCACGCGGTACCAACCCTCTTCAGGACCCACGCTCTTCAGGAAGGGGAACTTCATGTAGGTCCAGGGACGCACCTCCTCGGCAATGACATCCAGATAGTCCAGCGGATCCACCTGGTCGATGATCGGTTCTCCCACCGAGTCGATGGCTCTGAGATTGCCGTCATACAGATCCATGGCCCCGTCCTGGCGAACGATCGACAAGTGATTGGAGTCGAAGGATCCAAAGCTTGCAACCTGGTCGAGATTCTCGAGAGTGTAGTCCTTGGCAATCTTGACGGCCGCTCGACTCCACTCCACCATCTGGTCCATGTCCTTCAGGAGGAAGTCCCGCTCTTCGATGGAGAGGTTCTTGTTGATGCCGCCGGGGATCGCACCGGTGCCGTGCACCTTCTTGCCGGCCGTCGCCTTGATGACCTCCTGCCCAAACTTCCGCATCATGACGCCTTGCACCGCGAGGTCCGGATGCTCGGCAATCACGCCGATGACATTGCGCTTTGCCACCGGCGCATCGAACCCGAAAAGCAGATCTGGTGAGGCCAGATGGAAGAAGTGCAGGGCATGGGATTGGTAGATCTGCCCGTAGTGCATCAGCCGGCGCATCTTCTCGCCCGTAGGCGTCAGCGTCTCGGCACCGACGATCCCGTCGACCGCCTTGGCGGCGCAGAGGTGATGGCTGACGGGGCAAATGCCGCAGAGGCGTTGCACCAGAACCGGTAGCTCCCAAAAGGGACGGCCCTGGATAAAACGCTCGAAACCACGGAACTCGACGATATGGAGTCGAGCCTGTTCGACACGATTGTTCTCGTCGAGAAGGAGGGTGACCTTGCCGTGGCCCTCCACCCGCGTGAGAGGCTCGATGACGACTCTTCTGGTCTTGGAGCTTGACATGGTATGGCCTCGAATTGGAGTTCAGTCGTACTTCACCAGCTCGTAGGGCAGCTCGAGATTCCTGCCTTCGAGCAATGCAGTCAGGGCTTCCCACAGGGTGTCGGCCGAAGGTGGACAGCCCGGCAGGTGGTAGTCGATCTTCACCACCTCATGACACGGGAGGACCTGATTGAGGAGCAGTGGAATCTCCTCGTCGTCGGGGATCCTGCCCTGCGGGTTGACCACCGTGGGCCCTTTCAAGAAAGCCTCTTCGAAGCACTCCTCGAGTGGCACCATGTTCCGCATCGCCGGAATCCCGCCGTTGATGGCGCAGTCGCCAACCGAGACCAGGACCTTGCAGTGCTGCCGGAACTCCTGCAGGACCTTGACGTTCTCCTCGTTGGCACAACCACCTTCCACGAGTCCGATTTCCACCGGCCCAGCGATCTTCTTGATGTCGTTGATGGGCGAGCGGTCGAAGTCGACAAGCTCGACCAGATCCAGGATCCGCTCGTCGATGTCCAACAGAGACATGTGGCAGCCGAAGCAGCCGCACAGAGATGTCGTCGCAACTTTTGGTTTCGCCATGATGCGCTTCTCACTCGTCGGCCGAAGCCGGCTCGATTTCGGAGCCGATGGGCTCATGGTCAAATCTCCGCCGGCCCACCGGCACTACGTATCCGACCCGTTTGGCGAGCAGGGACCCTGTCGGGCAGGCTGCAATCGCCTGATCGTCTACAGACACATCCGTCCCCGCAAGACCCGACTCCGAATTGACCGCCACCCGTTTGTCGGGTCCACGCCCGACGAAGCCGAAGACGTGCTTGCCGTCCAACTCCTGGGAGGCTCGAACGCAACGGCCACAGAGGATGCAACGATTCCGGTCGACGAAGATCTCGGGATGGGAGGCGTCCAGCTCGCACTGCGGGAACATGAAGGGGTACTGAGGCGCCGTGATCCCCAGGCGGTAGGCCTGGGCCTGGAGCTCGCAGTCCCCGCTCTTCTCGCAGAACATGCAGAAGTGGTTGCCCTCGACGAAGAGCATGTCGATGAGGCTGCGCCGCAGCTGCCTGAGCTCCTCGGTGTCGTTCTCGACGATCATGCCGGGGGCTGCAGGCTGGGTACAGGCGGATTGGGGTCGGCCGTTCACCCGCACCGTGCAGAGACGGCAGCTGCCGAAAGCCGAAAGGCCCTTCATCCAGCACAGGCGCGGAATGTAGACCCCAGCCTCCTCTGCCGCTTCCAGGATCGTCTGCCCGGGATTGGCCTCGATCTGCCGGCCGTCGATGGTCAATGAGATCCGATCGCACATAGTGGGTACCTGCTACTCCTCGAAATGGACCGATTTCCTTCCGGTGAGTGCCTGAGCTGTGCTCAGCGCAGAGTGGATGTCGAAACTCGAATGCTCGCCCTCGACCGGGTCCGACAAACGTTCTTCATAGGCCGGGCGAAAGTTCTCGAGCGTGGAGAGAATGGGATTGGGTGAGGTCTGACCCAGGCCGCATCGGCTCGCCATCTTGATCGACTCGCCCAGCTGCTGCAGATAGTCGAGATCCGCCGGCTCGCCACGGCCGGCGAGAATCCTGTCGAGACGCTCCTTGAGCAACACGTTGCCAACCCGGCATGGCGTGCAGTATCCACAGCTCTCGTGGATGAAGAACTGCATGAATTGAGACGCGATCTCGAGCACATCGCGCTCCGGACCAAAGACCATCAAAGCGCCTCCAGTGGCCAGATCGTCGAAGCAGATCGTCCGATCGAAGTCCACCTCCCCGACCATCTTGCCGCTCGGACCACCCACTTGTGCGGCTATCGGGTCCTCGGCATCGCACATCTCGAAGACCTCGCGCAACCGGATGCCGAAGGGAACCTCGTAAACCCCTGGTCTCATGCAGTCACCGGAGATGCTGAGCAGTTTGGTCCCGGTGCTTCCTGGAGAGCCCATGGAAGAGAACCAGCCGGAGCCCCTCTCGAGGATCCGAGCCACGCAACAGAGGGTCTCCACGTTGTTGACCGACGTCGGCTTGCCGAGATAGCCCTGCTGGGCTGGAAAGGGAGGTCGATTCTTCGGGTCGCCTCGCAAGCCTTCGCATGAGCTGATGAGCGCCGTCTCCTCGCCACAGATGTAGGCTCCAGCCCCCATCTGGATTCGGATATCGAAGTTGAAGCCCTCCTTGCCGCAGACGCTCTCGCCCAGAAGGCCCTGCTCCCGCCGCTCAGCCAGGACATGCTCCAGGAAGTCGCGCAGGTAAGCGTACTCGGCGCGTAGATAGACGAGCCCATCTTCCGCCCCGATTGCGTAGCCACCGACCGTCATGCCTTCGAAAAGCAGATCGGGCCGCTCCGTGAGAATGACTCGGTCCTTGAAGGTCCCAGGTTCGCCCTCGTCGGCGTTGCAAATGAGAAATCGTCGATCACCCTCAGCCGCACGGGTGAACTCCCATTTCATCCCCGTCGGGAAGCCCGCACCGCCCCGGCCCCGCAGGCGAGAGGTCTTGATCTCCCGAATGACCTCCACCGGACTCATGGCCAGGGCCCTCTCGAGAGCGGCGCCCCTTTGCATCTCCGCAAAGATCACCTCTCCCGCTCGTCGGAGATTGTTATTGGAGGCCGATCGAACGAGATCATGAGCGTTGTTGCCATCCCCATAGTCCCGAATGAGGAGCTTTTGGAGATCCTTGAGATCGCCGCGTTCTTTGAGGATCTGCACCCCTGTTCGGGCGGTGGCGGGGCCCAGACGAGGTACCACCAAGTCATTGACCAACGCCGCCGGAGCCTGGTCCGACTGGCCAATACAAGAGGCATACTCCAGCGAGAACCTGCCATCGGGAGTCGTCTCGCCGACCTGGATCCCCAACTCCTCCTCGAGCTCGGCAGCGATCCTGGCAGCACCCTTCATCCTGTCCGGGACATCGTTGCAGAGGCTGATTCGCACCTGCCCTCGGGGCTCGCTATAGAGGAACGAATAGAAGGAAACGAGACTCTCCACCTCCACCCTGGCAACAGAAAGCCTCTCGGCAATCAGATCCATCGTCCGGCTGTCCACAAACCC
>JAUWSP010000102.1 GCA_030610025.1 Acidobacteriota bacterium
CGGGTGGTTCGACAGGGGGTGCCGAGTCAAGCGCAGCGCAAGGACCTTCATAGAGCACAAGAGATCCCGCGCGATGACGAGACAAGGCGGCGGCCTGCCCGTTGCAGTCTGAGTAGCCGACGCCGTCCGCCTGCGAACCACCCGGACGGGCCTCTTCGAGAACGTGGTCATCTGCCCAGGGCCCAGGGGCCCATCGATGGGACAACCTTTCTTCAGTCGACCACAACACGGAAGCCGATGTATGCGGGGTCGGGGGACTCGGTGACGGAGGAGCGGTCAGCACTGAGGCCGAGCGCCTGGCCTTCACCATCCTCGTCGGTCGACCACTCGGCCGCGTTGCCATCGAGATCGAAGATCGGGTCGTGGCCGGTGCCCGCCAGGCTCCCCACCGGCTGCAGTAGCGAGAGATTCGGATGCGCCGCGACGGCCGCGAGGATCGCCGCTCGGTCTTCCGGATTGGGACTGTAGCCGGCCCATCGGTCCAGGGTGTTGCCCGAGGTCCCTGCGATGCCCATCAGCTTCTTGGATTCGGAGGCTGTGGGCAGGCGAAAAGACCGATCCGTGATTCCAGCCAACCATTCCGCATACTCGACCGCCCGTTGGTAGGAGACGTCGGTCATCGGCAAGTTCTCCCCTGCTGGCCCGATGTCTGTGCTCGAATCGAAGGCCGCGTACTGGGCGCGTGTTACTTCGAAGCGCCCCACTTCCACCTCGTTGAAGCTCACGGTCTCGGGCGTCAGCTTGCCGCCCTTCTCCAGGCCATAGGCGTTATCCATCCGCGCCGCGCCAGCCGCGGCCAGCAGACCAGCCAACAGCGACTCTTCCTTGATCGCGATGCTTCCCTTGTCTGCATCGCCGAATAGATAGGAATCGAACCAGGCGACGTCTTCTTCGATTTTGCGCCGCTGATGGGCAGGCTTGCGAAGACTGTGGGGCTCGCCGGGGTAGAGCAGGAGCTTGGTGGGCGCCTCTCCCACCTGTTGGAGGACCCGGAACAGCGACCACGACTGATGGGGCGGCACATTCCGATCGGCCGTGCCGGTATGCACGAGAGTCGGAGTGGTCACCTCGTGCAACTTGAAGAAGGGCGACTTCTCCAGATAGACCTCGGGAATCTCCCAGGGAGGGCCTCCGAAGTAATAGTTGTCGAAGGCGGCCCCGAAGTCGACATTCGCCCAGTCGGAGAACCACTCCACATCCGCAGCGCCGATAATGGCTGCCCGATAGCGTCGAGATTCGGTAATCAGCGCCGCCGTCAGGATGCCTCCATTGCTCCAGCCGCCGGAGGCCAGCCGGTCGGCATCTACGAGTCCACGGCGAATCACCTCGTCGACGCCGGCTTCGATGTCGGGAACCTCGAGATCGTAGTACTTCCCTTCTCCAATCGACTCCACCCAGTCGAGCCCGTAGTTGGAGCTGCCGTGGTAGTTGACCTGCAGCACGAAAGCCCCCCGCTGGCGCCACAGGATGTTCGGGTCGTGCCAATCGGAATCCCAGGTGTCCCGATCGACGCCTGTCGGTCCGCCATGGATATCGAGGATCAGCGGGTACTTCTTGCCCTCTCGCCAATGGAGGGGATAGTGGAGAAGACCTTCCACCTCCTCGCCGAGGGCCCCCTTCCAACGAATCACCTCGGTCCGCCCCGTGGTTTTCTCAGCAAAGCTCGGATTGAGGTCGGTGAGCTTCTGGACCTCCCCCACCTCGGCTCCCTCCAGCACAGCCCCGTACCACTGGACGGGGACATTCGACGTCGAATGGCTGTAGGCGATTCGACGACCATCGGGAGCAGAGACCAGGGAGTCCATGTTGGAGGTGTGTTCCCCAACCAGATCCGTACGGCTCCAGCCACTTGCCTGGCGAAGGACTCGGGCCGGCCGGTAGCGCACCCCGTCGGCCAGCAACACGAGCACGCCACCCTCCACCGGCCTGTAGCCTCGACCCACTCCCCGGGGCCAATCCATCTCCACTCGCTCCGGCTGGCGACTGTCCAGGCTGAAGTACCAGAGCTCGCTGACCGTTGCCTCCCTGTAGATCGGATGCCGGGTGAACGGGTTGATGAAGTAGAAGCCCTCCGAGTTCGGGGCCCAACGAAGCCCGTTCGGAATCAGCTGACCCTCGGCCAGCAGGCGTTCCTCCTCGCCGGTCGTCAGGTCGACGAGCCGGGTATGGGGAGCTACCTTCTGGTCGAACTCGTACGACAGGCTCTGGTGCGCCGTGATCACGGCGTGGCGACCATCTGGAGACACGGCGAGCTCGCTGATCCAGTCGGCATTGCGGGTCAGGGGCTCGACTTCGCCACCCTCGAGCTTCACGCGGAAGAGACGAACGGGGGGCTCGTGCTCGGCGTCGTCCACGACGCGCGAGGTGTCCTTGGCCGCTTTGCGCTGCTGCTCCCAAAGACTGGGTGCCTCCTGGGCCACGATCACCAGGCTCCCGCCATCGATCCATCCGAAGTCCTCGACACCACGCTCCAGACGGGTGACTGGCCAGGCCTCACCCCCGCCGAGTGCCATGGCCCAGAGTTGGGTCTTGCCGATCTCGTCGCCATCTCCGTCGGGGATCGGGCGATTCGACAGAAAGGCCACGTGGCTGCCATCGGGAGAGAAGGCAGGGCTCGAGACGCTCTCCTGGCCCCTCGTCAGCTGAGCTCGGGTACCATCGTCCAGGCGACTCAGCCAGAGCCTGGAAACCTCCTTCTCCTCCTCATCGACCTTCTCGACGGAGGTCTTGACCCAGACCGCGACCCTGCCATCCGGCGACAGGTTCCAATCCCCGGAGGATTCCGCCAGGACCAGGTCCTCTACGGTCCAGAGCCCTGACCGACCGGCTGCGCTCCAAGCAGCCAGGGGCAACAGCAGACCCATCGCCAGCACCACAGACACGACGGACCCGACCGACCGCCGACCGACAAGCACGAGATATGACATGTTGATCCCTCCCCTAGAAGCAGATAAGACGACAACGTCGGCAATCTACCACCGGCCGCACCGGAGCCGCACAGGGCGGACGGCTAGTCATGCCTACCCAAAAGGGCGGGGCGTGACCCACCCCTTTGGGCGTGGACTACTGATAGGCTCTCGAACAATCCTCTGCTCAGGTTTCGAGCCGCAAGCTGTCATGGAGGCTCGACCGAGGTAGGGAGCAACCCCGGCCGACGCTCGAGGTGTGGTTTCAGAACGCACATGGAGCTGCGCCGGGGGCTCATTCTGGAAATTCGAACGACTGGAGACTGGCATGCCGAACCAAGAACCTCACCTGAAGACCGGCTGGTCCTCTCGGATCACGAAACTGAGCCTCGCCGCCCTGGTGTTCCTGACCGTTACCGGGCTGTTGATTGCCTATGCGCCTTTCCACGCATCGATGGAGTGGGGCGTGCTCGTCCACACGTTGATCGGACTTCTCGTCCTCGTGCCGATTGTCTGGTACAGCTGGATTCACTGGGCCGACTATCGACAGTACAACCTCTCCGATGCACTGCTGCTGGGCTATGTAGCCGTGTTGGCGCTGTTCCTCTGCCTCGTCTCTGGCCTCGTTGTCACCTGGCAGGGGCTGTTCGGCCTCCGCATGTCACCGACCTGGCGTGCTATCCATCTCTACTCGACCTGGGCGACGCTGGCCACCGGACTGCCTCATGTCTTTCTGGTATGGATCCGGACCCGGCAGCGAGAGCCGAGGCCGGCACCGGGGCCGGTTGTCTGGCAAAGCCTCGCCGGCACCGTCGTCGGACTCATGGTCATCGTCCTGCTCGGCGTCCTCTACCCCGGGCAGGAGTATGTCAACGAGCTTCCTGAGGATTACAGCTATCTCTACGGCGAGGACCGACCCTTCGCTCCCAGCCTCGCCATGACCTCGACCGGAGGGGGCTTCGACCCCGAATCGCTGGCCGGCTCCAACAGTTGCGGCACCAGCAACTGCCACTCCCAGATTCTCGAAGAGTGGAAGCCCAGCGCCCACCGCTACTCGGCCATGGATCCCCTGTTCCAGAAGGTGCAGAGCGTCATGGCGGAGCAGAACGGCCCGGAGTCGACACGCTATTGCGGCGGCTGCCACGACCCCATCTCGCTCTTCTCCGGCGCCAAGAACATCTTCACCGAGGACCTGACCGGCCTGCATGGCTATAACGAGGGCATCTCCTGCCTGGTCTGTCACGGAGTCCGGGAGACCGACCTGCAGGGCAACGCCAATTACGTGATGACCCAGCCTTCGACCTACCTCTGGCAGTGGTCGGAGGCGGGTGCCGGCAAGTTCTTGAGCGATTTCCTAATCCGCACCTACCCAGACGAGCACAACAAGCTCTCCAAGCGGATGTTCAAGGCGTCCGAGTATTGCGCCGCTTGTCACAAGCAGTTCATCGACCAGGAGGTCAACCGGGTCGGCTGGGTACAGCTGCAGAATCAATACGACAACTGGAAGGCCAGCCACTGGTTCACCGAGGGAGACCCGGAGAAGACCATCGAGTGCCGCGAGTGCCACATGCCCCTGGTTGCCTCTCAGGATCCCGCTGCCGGCGATGCCGCCGACTACAACCGTACTCCCGGCGACGGCATGCACCGCAGTCACCGTTTCATCGCCGCCAACACCATGGTGCCCGCGATGCTCGAGTTGGAAGGCTTCGAGGAGCATGTCCGCCTGACCGAGGACTGGCTCAAGGGCGACTTCGAGATCCCCGAGATCCAGGACAAGTGGGCCGAGGGCCCGGTCATCAAGCTCGCCCTCGAGACGCCGGAGGAGATCGCCCCCGGAGATGAGCTGCCCATTCGCGTCGTGATGACCGCCAACAAGGTCGGGCACGACTTCCCGACCGGCCCGCTGGACATCATTCAGAGTTGGGTCGAGCTGCATGTCTACGACCCCGAGGGCAACGAGATCTACTCTTCCGGCATGCGAGACGAGAAGAATTTCATCGAGCCCGGCAGCTTCCTGTTCAAGGCGGAGCCGGTGGATCAGTACGGCAACCTCATCGACCGTCACAATCTGTGGGAGATGGTAGGTGTGCGCTATCGACGGGCTCTCTTCCCCGGTTACTCCGACACGGTGGAGTACCTCGTCGACTGTCCAACCACCCGCGCGCCCGGAGTCGAGCGTGAGCGAGCCGTCTCGGGCGAGGAGACCCAACAGTTCGATATTCCCCTGGAGGAGGGGGTCGATCAATACACCGTTGTGGCACGACTCATGTACCGCAAGGTGGACCAGTTCCTGATCAACTTCCTCCTGGGTGAGGACTCCGGACTGACCGCCCCGGTGATCGAGATGAACCGCATCACCAAGACCATCGATCTGGCTGGAGCCGGACAGCAGGCCGAGAACACCACCGAGAGCCCTGACATACCCATGCCGGCCGGTGGGTAGAATCGCCGGATGAGCTCCTCTGCCGATCTGCCACCACAGGGCGACGAAAAACGTCGGCTCAAACCGACCAGGGGGCACTGGGGGCGCCGGAAGCGGCGCCTTCGCAGGGTCTCCTGGGCGCTGGTCGGGGTGGCCCTGGCGGCACTCTTCATCGGCATCGCCATCTACCAGGCGACACGACCCGAGGTCCGTCGTCCTGGAGAAAAGCTGGACGACATTACCGAGCGTCTGTCCCGCGGACTGCCCGAGGACGCCCCCGAGCCGCTCTTCGCTGACGTCACAGATGAGGCCGGCCTCGGCGAGTTTGTCTCTTTTGTGGGCCAGCGATCCTCACAGCTACCGGAGGACATGGGCTCCGGCGTGGCCTGGGGCGATTTCGACAACGACGGCGATGACGACGCCTTTCTGGTCAGCGCCGGTGGCGCGCTCACACTCTCACGGGAGCAGTGGGCACCTTCACAGCTCTACGAGAATCTGGGCGACGGCACGTTTCGGAAGGTCGAGGCGTTCCCCGAATTGCGCATCTCGGGAATGGCGGCCTCCTGGGGCGATTACAACGACGACGGCTGGCTCGATCTGGTCGTCACCGGCTACCAGAGCCTCCTGCTGTTTCGAAATGAGCAAGGACGCCTCACCAGGGACGAGGCCTTTCCGGAGCTCGAGGGCTACTGGGCCGGTGCGGCCTGGGGCGACTTCGACAACGACCGCGACCTGGATCTCTATGTCTGCGGCTACGTCGTCTACGTCGAGGACCCCGATGCGGGCGGGAGTGCCACCGAACAGTACGGCACCTCCGTTCCCTACACGCTGAACCCCGCCTCCTTCGAGCCCGAGCGCAATCTGCTCTTCCAGAACAACGGCGACGGGACCTTCACGGACGTGGCCCAGCTCTGGGGTGTCTCCAACCCGGGCGGCCGAAGCCTGGGAGCCCTCTGGCAGGACTTCGACGACGACGGCCGCCTCGATCTGTACGTCGCCAACGACATCTCCGACAACGCGCTGTTCCTCAACCGGGGCGAGACCTTCGAAGATGTCAGCCTTGCGGCATGGGTGGCCGACTACCGCGGCGCCATGGGCCTGGCCACCGGGGACTGGAATCGGGATGGCGACGACGATCTCTTCGTCACCCACTGGGTGGCCCAGGAGAACGCCCTCTACGACTCCCGGCTGGTGGACTTCCAACGGGCGCGCCAGGACACCTCGGCGACGGACCCAGGGGAAGCATCCCCTCCACCGGTGCAGCTCACCTTCAGCGACATGGCGGCGCCCCTCGGACTGGGGCAGATCGCACTACAGTCGGTCGGCTGGGGAACGGAGTTCGTGGACTTCGATCAGGACGGTTGGCTCGACCTCATCGTCGCCAACGGCAGCACCCTGGAGACGGATGAGGTCCCCAGGGGACTCAAACCACAAGCCACGATGTTCCTGTGGAACCGCCGAGGTGAGTACTTTCACGACCTGGCCCCTCTGACGGAGGTCTTCTCCACTCCTCGCGTCAGCCGCGGCCTGGCAGTCTCCGACTACGACCGGGACGGCGACCAGGACATCCTGATCATGGACCTCTACGAAGGCGTACGCCTCCTGCGTAACGACATGGCGAGCGGCAACTGGTTGCAGGTCCGCCTGCGAAGCAAGAATGGCCAGGGCGAGCCCACAGGGCGGGGCGAGAGCTCGAAGGTCTCGGTTCGAGTGGACGGCGTGGACCTGCGTCGAACGGCGACCGGCGGCTCCTATCAGTCGCAGAGCACTCGCACCCTGCACTTCGGCCTCGGCCAAGCAGACCGGGTCGAGGGCGTCAGGGTGCGCTGGCATGCCGGAGAGCCGCAGCAGTTCGGTGGCCTCGCGATCAACGCGACCTGGGAGCTGACCGAGGGCGATCCAGAACCACGCAGGGTCTCCAGCGGCCCGGCTACCGAAACCGAGACATCGGCCCTAAGCGACTCCGAGATGACCGACCGCGAGCGCATCGTGGCCTTCTGGGAGAAGCAACGGGCCGGCATGGATGCCATCAAGATCGAACAGGACATCCCCAAGGCCGCCGCGCTTTTCACCGCGGCCCTGGAGCTCAATCCCGAGCACGAGGATTCACGCTACTACCTGGCCAATTGCCTTGCAATACAGGGCCAGGTCGAGGCGGCCATGGCCCATCTCGAGACCCTCATGGAGATCAATCCCCTGAGCCATCGGGCCTACAAGCAGTGGGGCATCATGCGAGCGATGACGGCCGAGTCTCCGGAGGCTCTGGAGGCCGCCAATCGGGCCCTCGAGCGTGCTCTGGAGATCAACAAGGAGGAGACCGGCACAATTCTCGTTCTGGGAGAGTTGGCTCTCATGCAAGGCGATGAGGACCTGGCCCTCCAACGCCTCGAATGGAACACCAGTACCAACCCCCGTTCGACGGGAGGGTTCTTTCTACAGGGCTACCTCGCCTGGCGGGAAGGGGATACCGAGGCCAGCATCGGCTTCCTTCAGAAGGCCCAGGGCACGCGTGGTGAAGACTGGAAGCCCGAGGGCGCTGTCGCCGAGGGCGACGTAGGTTCCCGCATGCACAAGGAGGTCAGTCCCTTGTCTGTCTACTGGGAACAGTGGGACGGCACCCTCGACCCCGACGAAGCCTTCCAACCTCTAGCGACCTACCTCTCCCAAGACCACGCCTGGGAATAGACCGTCTTGTGATTGGAGATTCGTCCGGGTGGTTCGCAGGGGGACGGACCTCCCGTAGGTGGCTAGCTGGTTGGCTCTGTTGCGGCGGGTTCTGGGGCGGGGGCTTCGATGACGATTTCGTAGCTCTCGCGGAGGCGATCGTAGAAAAGCTCGTCGACCTCGCGGCGCTTGTTGGAGATGAACTCGTCTCTGACTCGGGGGCGCACGTCCTCGAACGGCGGC
>JAUWSP010000004.1 GCA_030610025.1 Acidobacteriota bacterium
ACCGACGAAATCTGCCTCGCGCAAGACAGCATCCGAACACTCCGGATGTGCCAGCACTTCGATGCCAGGATGCTGCTGTCGGTAGTCCCGGATCTCTTCGGCAGTGAAGCGCTCATGGACTTCGCAGTGGCCCTGCCAACGAAGGATCTCGACGTCGGTCTGATGCGCCACATAGTCGCCGAGGTACTCGTCCGGCAGGAAAATTACCCGGTCAGTACCGAGCGATTCCACGACCTCCACCGCATTGGCCGAAGTACAACAGACATCGGACTCCGCTTTGACGGCCGCCGAAGTATTCACATAGCTCACGACCGGAACGCCCGGATAGCGGTCGCGGAGCTGACGCACGTCGCCGGCTGTGATCGAGCTGGCAAGAGAGCAACCAGCCGCGGGGTCGGGGAGGAGCACGGTCTTCTCAGGGCCCAAGATCTTGGCAGTCTCCGCCATGAAGTGGACTCCACAGAGCACGATGACCTCGGCCTCGGTTTCGGACCCCCTCTGGGCCAGGGCCAGCGAGTCTCCGGTGAAGTCGGCAACCCCGTGGTAGATCTCCGGGGTCTGATAGTTGTGGGCCAAGATAGCTGCTCTCTTCTCTTGCTTGAGAACATGGATCCGCTCGATCAGCGGGGCATGCACCGCCCACTCGATCTCTGGGATCACATGGCGCAGCCGCTCGAAGCTCGTGCTTCCGTCGGTCGATTTCTCGGCTCTCATCCCTTGATCACTCCGATCGGTTTGAGCTGCGCGACTTTGCGGCTGATCCCTGCTCCTTCTACCACATCGACCACCGCCGAGACGTCCTTGTAGGCCTCGGGCATCTCCTCCGCCACGGTTGCCATCCCCGCAGCCATGACAAGGACGCCTTTCCTCTCCAGCTCCTCGAGCAGATTTCGTCCCCTGGCCTGCTTCTTCGCCTGCCTGCGACTGAGCCTCCGACCTGCGCCATGACAGGTGGAGCCAAAGGTCTCGCGGTGGGCCCTCTCGGTTCCTACCAACACGTAGGAATAGCGGCCCATGTCCCCGGGGATCAGGACCGGCTGACCTACTTCCTGGTACGCCTCCGGAGTCTGAGGATGACCAGGAGGATAGGCCCTGGTCGCACCTTTCCGATGGACGCAAAGGCGTCGGCTCCGACCGTCGATAACGAAGGTCTCGAACTTGGCGATGTTGTGGCAAACATCGTAGACCACCTCGAGCCCCAACTGCCTCGGCCCCAGGCTCAGAGCCTGCATGAAGCTCTCTCGAGCCCAGTGAGTCATCACCTGCCGATTGGCGAAGGCGTAGTTGGCCGCCGCCGACATGGCACCCAGGTAGTGCTGTCCTTCCGGGGACTGGATTGGCGCACAGCACAGCTGGCGATCGGGCAGCTCGATTCCGTAACGTGCTGCCGCTTCCAGCATGATCCGGATATGGTCTGAGCAGACCTGGTGGCCGAGGCCTCGCGACCCACTGTGAATCGTCAAGGTCAGCTGATCCAGAAACAAGCCCAGCGCAGCAGCAGCCGCTTCGTCATAGATTTCGGCTACGTACTGAATCTCGGCGAAGTGGTTGCCGGAGCCCAGGGTGCCGAGCTGATCTCGCCCTCGTTGATACGCCCTGTCCGAGACCAGATCCGGGCGCGCCCCGTCGAGGCAACCGTGCTCTTCGATGAACTCGAGATCTTCCTCCTCGCCCATCCCCCGCTCGACGGGCCAGGCTGCCCCCTGGCTCAGGACACGAGTCAACTCCTGTCGGTTCAACCGCAGATCGCTGCGACCCTTACCGATTCCGGTCGGGATGTTCTGGTACAGACGGGTGACGAGGTCCCGCAACCTGGGCTGGATTTCCTTGCGACTCAGACCTGAGCGCAGCAGTCGAACCCCACAATTGATGTCGTATCCGACCCCGCCGGGCGAAACGACCCCCTTCTTACCGTCCATCGCCGCCACGCCGCCGATGGGGAACCCGTAGCCCCAATGGATGTCGGGCATGGCCATGGAGGCCCCGACGATGCCCGGCAGGTGGGCGACGTTGACGACTTGCTGGAGGCTTTGGTCCTGGCGAATCTCAGCCATCATCTCTGCACTCGCGAAGATCAGCCCCTCGACTTGCATCTTCCCCCGCTTGGGAATTCGCCAACGGAACTCATCGATCTGCTCTACCTGCATGGCTCACACACCTCCACACCAGAGTCGAGCGGCAACACCCTCCCTTTCTCTAGAAGGCTACGCCTGTCGGGAGACAGCCGCAAGCACCCCCATTTCAGATGTCGAAGATGACCCGTGCCTGCCAGCCACGGCTCGATGAGCTCACCCGCAGCTGATGGTAGGTCACCGCCTTGATCAGCCTCTTGATCCGGTGTCGGTCCGGATCATATCGCTCACCCTGCAGTGTTCCACGCAGCCGCCAACCGCCACTTTCTTCCTCGACTCCGATCTCGGCCAAGCCAAATAGGACCGACTCCGTCTCGAAGAGGTAGACCAGTTCATTCAGCCAGTCCACCAGCAGGTCCTCTCGGCTGGGAGCAACGAGATCGACCTGCAACTCCATGTCGAGGCCGACCTGCTCGACCTCGGTCAGGCTGTCGGTCAAGGCCAGCAGGCCCTCAGCCAGCAGGTCCTCGAAGCTGGCTGCCTCGATCTCGACCCCCATGTCGGCTGTATGGTCGAGAAAGCGGTAGGTCATCAGCCTGGCCACCCATCGGGGCCCACGGCGACCGGCCGACGTTGAAAGACCTCGGCCAGGCACCGTGCACAGAGATCGGCCAGCTCACCGAGCGGCCACTCGGCTCCCGTGAGCTGGTTGACGGATGTCATCTCCACTCCCTGGAGGCCACAGGGAACAATGGAGGTGAAGTAACTCAAGTCGGGGCTCACATTGAGAGCAAATCCGTGGGTCGTGATCCAGCGGCTCACATGAACACCGAGGGAAGCGATCTTCCTACCCTTCACCCAGACCCCGATCTCGGGGCTCTGCGACCTCGACTCGGCGGACAGGCCGATCTCGGCCAGCACTCTGACCAGCACTTCCTGCAAGTCGCGTACGTAGCGCCGAAGATCCCGTCGGTCGGGGCTCAGATCGAGGATCGGATAGCCGACGAGCTGACCGGGTCCATGATAGGTGACCTGCCCCCCCCGGTCGCATTCCACGACCTCTACCCCCCTTGCCCGCAACCAGTCGGGGTTCGCCAGGATGTCGCTCCGGCTCGCGTTGCGACCCAGCGTATAGACGTGAGGGTGCTCGAGCAGGATCAGCGCCTCGTTGGCCTCACCTGAACGAAGTCGTTCTCGGCGATGCTCCTGGAGCGCCATGGCGCGCGAAAAGTCGAGCCTACCGAGGTAGCTCCACTCCAAAGCTCGCTGGTTGGTAACGCTCAATCGAGACCTACGGGTTGTCGAAGCTCGGCCAATTCGTGGCCAGTCCGGCCCAGGCGGCTACTGGAACGAGTCGAGCTCGGACCAAGTCTCCTCCAGCAGCGTCCGCCGAAGGTGATTCATGAAGCTGTCAGCCTCCGCGCCATCGACCAGGCGATGATCGAAGGTCAAGGCGAAATAGCACATGGTCTTGATCGCGATCGTGTCGTTGCCGTCGGCATCGGTGTCCACCACCGGACGCTTCTCGATGGTGCCGATACCCAGGATCGCTACCTGCGGCTGGTTGATGATGGGCGTCCCGAACAGCGAGCCGAAGACGCCAGGGTTGGTCACCGTGAAAGTCCCGCCCTGAACCTCATCCGGGCTGAGGCGCTTGCTTCGAGCCCGATCGGCAAGGTCATTGGCGGCCTTGGCCAAGCCTACGAGATTGAGCCGGTCGGCATGCCGTATCACCGGCACCAGCAGCCCCCACTCGAGAGCTACCGCCATCCCCAGGTTGATGTCCTTCTTGTGCACGATGTCGGTGCCATCGATCGACGAATTCAAATTCGGAAAGGCGGTGAGGGCGTTGGCAACCGCTTTGAAAATGAAGGGCATGAAGGTGAGCTTTGTGCCGTGGGTCTGCACGAAGCCTTGCTTGGCCCGCGCCCTCGCCCTGGCAACCCGGGAAAGATCGATATGGAAGACCGTGCTGACGTGCGCCGAGGTTGCCTTGGAGTAGACCATGTGAGCCGCCGTCAGGCGACGGATCTTGGACATCGGCTCGATCTCGATGTTGTCGCTTTCACTGTAGGCGGCCACCTGGAAGTCACCGATCTGCTGGCGGGGAGACGTGACCACCTGTGCAGTACGCATCGGGGCGGCCGGCGATGGTGTCGGTGACGCTGGGGCGGCGGGTGGCGGTGCCGACCTCTTCTCGAGGTAGGCCTGCATGTCCTGCTTGGTCACCCGCCCGTGGATTCCGCTGCCCTCGACCTGCAACAGATCGACTCCCTCCCGGCTGGCCATCTTTCGCACCAGCGGGCTCGAGAACCGTCGAATTCTGTCGACCAGTTGGTTGCCTTCGGGCAGATCCACAGGACTCGTACCTGCCACCTCCGGGGCTGGAGATTGCTCTTCGACGAACTCGGTGGAAGAAGACTCGACGACTGCGGCCTCCACAGAGGGTGGTTCCACCACGACCTCCGAATCCGGCTGCTCGGACGGGTCCCCGACCAGGGCGACAAGATCGTTCACCTGTACCGTCGCACCTTCCAGGTGGTGGACTACAAGAAGGGTCCCGGAGGCCGGGCTGGGGATCTCGGCATCCACTTTGTCGGTCGATACCTCGAAAAGCGGCTGATCTCTCTCCACCCGCTCTCCCACCTGGACCAACCACTTGGTGATGGTGCCCTCAACGATGGACTCCCCCATCTCGGGCATGATGACTTCCGTGGCCATGTGGCGTCTCCCTTGGTCGACTCGAAGGCTCGGTTCAGGAGTCAGGGCCTACCAGGACTCCGGTGCGAACCGATCCACCCTGTCTTGAACCATCAGATATGGATCGCATGCCCGACGGCCGCATGAGCGGCCTCGGCGAGGGCCTCCGACAGGGTCGGGTGGGCATGAATGGTGCGAAACAACTCCTCTGTCGTGGACTCGACCTGAAGTGCGACACAAGCCTCGGCGATCAAGTCGGTGGCATGGCGGCCAATGATATGGACTCCGAGGAGCTCATCGTAGCGCGTCTCACGAACCACCTTGACGAAACCCTCGGTGTGACCCTCGATCGCTGCCTTGGCGAGTGCCGTAAACGGAAACTTGCCCGTCGCGACGTCATATCCACGCTCTCTGGCCTGAGCTTCAGTCAGACCGACGCTGGCCACCTCTGGATCACAGTAGGTGACAGCGGGTATCCGGTCGTAGTCGATCGGTCTGCATGGCTGCCCGGCCATGTGCTCGACAGCCAGGATGCCTTCGGCCGAAGCGACATGGGCCAACCAGGGCGTATCGACGACATCTCCGATGGCATAGATGTGGGGCACGTCGGTCTGCATGAGCTCGTTGACCTCGACATAGCCCCGGTTGAGGCGGATCCCGAGGGCCTCGAGGCCGAGATCCGAGGTCACCGGTGACCGTCCGACAGCCACCAGGAGCGCCTCGGCAGTCAGGCGCTTCTCGCCCCCCCCTTCTCTCTCGACTCCGATCTCGAGGCCGCTGTCTGTCGGCACGACATCCTTCAGTCGACTGCCGGTCATGACCTTGATGCCCCTCTTCTTCAGCGAGCGCTGCAGCTGCTTCGAGACCTCTTCGTCCTCGAGAGGCAACAGACGGGGCAGCATTTCGACCACAACGACTTCCGACCCGAAGGAGTTGCAGATCGAGGCGAACTCGCAGCCCACAGCTCCCCCACCCAGTACCACCAGAGACGATGGCACCGCCGACATTTCCAGTAGATCATCCGAGCTCAAGACACGCTTGCCGTCGGTGGAAACGAACGGCAGCTGGCGCGGAACCGAACCCGTGGCGATCAGAATATGCTGGGCTCCGTAGGTCGTCGTACCGCCCTCTCCCGCCACCTCGACCTCGTGGCTGCCGACGAGCCTTCCCCGGCCGTGGACTCCTTCGACGCCGTACTTCTTGAACAAGAACTCGATGCCCTTGGCGCTCTTGTCGACGACCTGCTGCTTGAAGGCCTGAGCCTTGCCCAGGTCCAGCTCTGCCGAGGCCACCTCGACTCCGAACCTCTCCGACGAACGAATCTCGTCGAGCATTCCAGCTGTGCGGAGAAGAGCCTTGGTCGGAATGCAGCCCCGATGGAGGCAAGTGCCGCCGTATTTTGGATCCTTCTCGACCACGGTGACACCGAGACCCAACTGTGCAGCCCGGATGGCGGCGACATAGCCGCCCGGACCGCTACCGATGATGACGAGATCGCGTTGCTCTGCCATGGTCTTCGAGACTTCCGTTCGGGGTTCGTGGCCTGCTCAGGCGACGGTGATCTCCGGGCTCAGGAAGACATCCTGAATCGCATTCAGAAGCTCGACACCCTCGGCCATGGGTCTTTGGAAGGCTTTTCGACCCGAGATCAGCCCGGTACCTCCCCCACGCTTGTTGATCACTGCCGTTCTGACCGCCTGCGCCAGATCACCCTGTCCACCCGAGGCTCCGCCCGAATTGATCAGACCCACTCTGCCCATATAGCAGTTGGCGACCTGCCACCGGACGAGATCGACGGGGTGATCGGAGCTCAAGTCGCTGTAGACCAGCGGGCTGGTCTTGCCAAAACCGATGGCCGTGTAGCCGCCATCCTTGGTGGCCTGCTTCTGCTTGATGATGTCTGCCTCGATCGTCACACCGAGATGATTGGCCTGGCCTGTCAGATCGGCTGCGTCGTGGTAGTCCACACCCTCCTTCTTGAAGCCTGGGTTCCGCAGATAGCACCAGAGAATCGTCGCCAGGCCGAGTTCGTGGGCCTGGGCGAACGCCTCGGAGATCTCGACGAGCTCGCGATCACAGTCCTCCGAACCGAAGTAGATCGTGGCTCCGACCGCCGCAGCCCCCAGCTCCCAGGCCTGCTCCACCTGCGCGAACAGCACCTGCTTGTAGCGGTTGGGGTAGGTCAGCATCTCGTTGTGATTGATCTTCACCACGAACGGGATCTTGTGGGCATACTTGCGACTGATCGAGCCCAGGACTCCCAGGGTCGAAGCCACGCCGTTGCAGCCGCCCTCGATAGCCAATCGCACGATGTTCTCCGGATCGAAGTACTGCGGGTTCGGTGCGAACGAGGCGGCCGCCGAGTGCTCGATGCCCTGGTCCACCGGCAGAATGGACAGGTAACCGCTACCCGCCAGCCGGCCCGAATTGTAGAGGCGGGCCAGGTTCACCAGAACGGTCGGCTTGCGATCCGAGACACCAAAGCATCGGTCGATGTGCTCGGGGCCCGGCAGATGCAGACTCGCCTTGGGAATGCCTTTGCAGGTGTGGTTCAGCAGGCCGTCGGCTTCGTCTCCGAGCAGCTCGGTGATGCGATCGATTCCACTGATTGGTTCTGCGACAGTCATCATTCTTCTCTAGCCTCCAGGATCGATGTCGTTACAATCGTTTGATTATCTCACAGGCCAGAGGGCCCATCGGGGGACGACGGAGGCTGGATCGAACCCAGGAAGGCGAGCAGTCGGCGCCACACGATGTCGTGTGCCAACAGGTCGTTGTGACCCGCGGACCGTACCTCCAGCCAATCCGCACCCAGTGCCTTCGCCACCTCCCGACCCTGTTCCACCGGAATGATGCGATCCCCGGAACCATGGATCACGAGCCCAGCGCAGCCGACTCGCGTGGCGGCCTCGGTCGACTCCCAGCGGTCCGCCACCGCAATCTCCACCAGCCACCTGGGAAAGTGAGAGACACCGACGTCAGCCAGTGAGCTCCAGGCGCTCATCGCCACCAGTCCATCGCAGCGATCGGGATTTGCGGCCACCACGCCGATGGCGACCGCGGCGCCCAGGGACCAGCCGACGACGACGATGGGGCGGCCTCCATAGTGTTGGTGCATCCACTCGAGGGCCACCGAACCGGCCTCCAGGAGAGAGGCCTCGGAAGGCACTCCCGTGCTGCGCCCGTATCCTGGGTAGTCCAGGGCCACGAATGGCACTTCGAGGGCCAGCAGTTGGTCAAAAAGCCCCACCTGGCGCATCGTCTCGAGGTTCTCGCCATTCCCGTGCAGGAACAGGACAGCCGGTCTGCCCTGGACCAGAGCCTGGTCGTCATGAACCCAGCCCGAGACCTGGGTTCCGTCGCCGAGGCGCCAGCTCAGACTGCGCAAGGGCCGAGGCGGGTCCGGCACGCTGACTGGAGGAGCCGGATAGACGATGTGCCGCATGGAACAGCTCAGGAGGAGCAGAGAGAGTGCCGGCCAGGCAACCATCGACGACCGACCTGCTTTCGTCTCTATCCTCACCCCTCCTCGTCCGGCATTTCCAGCCCCAATCGATGTAGCAGGTTCTGCATGATGCGGGCGGTGAGACCCCACACCTGGCGCGATCCCAGATGGTAGACGCGGATCACGCGCTCGACGCCGTCGATTTTGACGACCCGGTCTTCGATGACCCTGAAGTCGGCAAAAGCCAGCAGGGGCACTGAGAAGACCTCGGCGATCTCGTCTTCATTGATGCTCGGCTCCAGGTCGCTCGGCACCGCACCGACACAGGGAATGATCCTGAAGCCGCTCGGTGTCTCGGCTTCGTCCAGCTCACCCAGCCGGGCCACCTGTTTGGTGTCGATGCCCAACTCTTCCTCGGTCTCGCGCAATGCGGCGGCCCAGGGATCCTCTCCGATCTCCCGACCACCTCCCGGAAACGCGATCTGACTCTTGTGATGCGGCAGGGTCTCTGCCCGTTTGGTGAGCAGAGTCCAGAGCTCTCCGGCATCCACGAACAACGGGACGAGCACCGCCGCCTCACGAGCCTCACTGGGCGGCAGCCGGCTCGGCGCCGGCGACGCCAGACGTTGTCTCACCTCCAGAATCCAACTATGCGGCTCCTGTTCCTCGCTCATCGTGCTTTCTCCCGATCAGGCAGAGACAGACCGGTGACCGAGAAGACCTGACTCTTGCCTTCGGCACCGGGCATCCTCAGCCTCAAATCATAGAAATTCTGATCCTTCTCGTCCCACCAGGCCGGATGGCGCACCTTCCCTTCGAGCTCGCCGATATGAAACGCCACTCGGCCATTGGGCTGCAGAACCATGTTGCCCAGCTCTCCGCCCTTCACTTCGAGCTCGGCTTCGGCCCCGCCACCGAACTCGAAGTACACTGAATCGAGCGGCAACGGGGCGGCAATCAGCAACTCTGCCTGCTGGCCACCCTCCATTCGCCACCGTCCATCACTCCGCGGCCGGACCGTATTTCGGAGGGATCGAACCCAGGCGCCCCGCCCGAGGATCTCACCGAAACCTGGAAGAGAGCGTTGGCTGGTCTCTAGCGGCAGATAGCTTGCGGCAAGGCTCTTGGCGTGCTGCAACCCGCCATCCTTCGCGACGGGTGAGCCCGCAGGTGACAGCCAGACCGGATAGAGGAACAGCCCGGCCAGAACAGCTGTGATGCCAAGCCACCGAGGCCGCGCTGGGCGGGCGGGCACGAGCCACATCGCGCCGAACAGCGGCACGAACCAACGGTTTCCGATTGCGGACGGGCCACCGGCAAAGTCGAACGGTGACAGCAGCGCGATCAGCCCAACCGCCATCCAACAGGTCATCACCAGACTGGACCGCCCGGATCCCATGGACCAGAGGCCCAGGATGAGGGCCACGGGCAAGAAGTAGGGCAGCAGACCCAGATGCCTCCCGGCCAGTACATAGGAAGCGTTCCAAGCCGTCAATCGGCCGCTGAAGCGGACCGGATAGGGCCTTCCCGGTGCGGCCTCCAGGGGGCTCGAAACGGACTTCCCGGACAGGTCACCCAACGGTCTCTGGCCACCCGATTCGGCGGCCAGAAGAACCGACGACGATGGCTCTGGAAACGGTAGCTGCCAGCTGCCGGCCCTACCCCATTCGATTAGCCCGGAGAGTGCTAGAACCGCGATCAGCCCAGCGGAAAGGAATGTGAGAGCGGCCCGACGACTACCGCGCGGGGCTGCAACGACTGCAGGAACGGCCAGTAGGGCGTAGACGGGGTTGAAGGCCGCCATCAGGCCCAGTAGGAGACCCGCGAGCCCCCACCGCCAGCCAACCCTGACTCTTGTAGGCAGAGGCCTGTACATCTCCGAAGGCCCTTCCGAGATCGGTTCTTCCAGGCCAAAAACCAGAAAGAAGACCGCCACGGCCAGGGCCAGCAAGAAGATCGGTGGCTCGGCGACCTGTAGGTAGCGAAAGGTGACCGAAGCGAATAGGAACAGGCCCACCAGCCACGGGGCCGAGGAGCCAACCCGCATATGGAGACGACGGCTCGCCAGGCCTACCGCCAGGCAGAGCAACAACAGATTCGCCAGTGTCGGCCCTCTCCCTGGCGCGAAACGAACGAATGGCGCCAGGTAGGCAGAGTAGAAGACGGGACGGGCGAAGACGGGCTCTTCGTCGTGACGACCATCGCGCAGACTCAAACCCGTGATCTCGACCCCCGCAGTGGTCACGCGCTGGCGGTCCCTGGAATCGAAGACGAGATCCCGATCGAGGGCCAGGCTCTCGGCCTGCAGGACGTGGGTCGCCTCTTCACCGATCCAGCGCGGCCAGCCCGGTCGATCGAGCGCCGTGATCGCCAGACCCCACAGGGCGACGAGGATCACCAGGATGATCGAGCTTCTGAGCCCGTCTGAGTTGGTCCCGTGACCGATCATGTGCTATTCCAGTATCCGATACCACCACGGCCCACCGAGTGAGCGAAAACCAGCGATCTCGGCAAGGTGCGGCTCGACAATCAACAATCGACCTCCGATGGGACGGCGGATCTCCGCCTCCAGACTCGCGGACTCCCCAGGCGCTACCGGACGGGAGAACCGAAACCAGCGTGAATCCATGGGCTCCTGGGCCGCTCCCCGGCGCCAGTGGATCTCGAGAACCAACCCACCCGTATCCTCCCTGCTGGACAACCAGCGAGCCAGACCGGTGTTGCGGAGCTCGACCCGGAGACGGCGACGCTCACCTTCCGGCCAGGGCTCCTCCGCTCCTTCGACTTCGATCTCACCTTCGACCGTGTACCAGAATCGAGTCGTTGGCGGCTCCAGATCGGGCCTCCCTGGCCCGGGAGGCGACGACTCGCTCAGCTCTCGACAGGCGTCTGCAACGGCTGCGGCAGCCAATGCCGGGTCGTGATGCGATCGAACATAGTCGCGGGCCGCCTCGGCCATGCTCTGCAACCGGCTCCGGTTCTTCAGCAAGTCACCGAGACGGGAGCCCAGGGTCTCTACCTCGGTTTCGCCCAGAGGAACCTTGACCGCCACCTCGTCGGGCAGATCGGCTGATTGGGCATAGTCGGAGACCACGACGGGGCGACCCACTGCCAGGACTCGCAAGAGCGATGCCGACGTCTCACCGGCGGTCGGATAGCGCAGATTGACACACAGATCGCAGGCGCTGATCGCCGCTTCGAACTCGGAATAGTCGAGGAAACCCGTAATGTGTACTCGATCGGCGACCCCCAGACTGCGGGCTTCCTCTTCCAGCTCGAGGGCAGGCGAGACCTCTCCTGCAATGACCAGGTGGGCCTGCGACAGCTCCTCTCGTGCCAGGGCAGCGATGACCCGATCCGTGCGCTTGATGGGGGTCTGAAATCCAAAGGAGCCCAGCAGCGCAGTTCCATCCTCCAGACCCAGACGACTGCGAAACTCGAGGCCCGCTTCGGGATCAGGGCGCTCCGGCAGCGGAATACCCATGGGCACCTGGCGTACCTGCAGCTCCGGATCATTCTCGGTAAGGGTCTCGACTGCCCAGTCGCTGTGGACCAGGACGCCGCGCTGCAACCGCAGCAGAGTCCGGTGGGTGTGCAAGGCAAACAGAGCCGCCTGACCGATCTCCCACCATTTTCGGGCTCGTCCGACAGCCTCGCCCACCCAGCCGTGATCGGCCTCCAGGCGCTCCAGATAGGGCTCGAGCACGCCCTCTGCGAGGGTCAGCTCTACGGCCAGATGATGCAACACGAGGTCGTGCAGGGTCAGCACACCGGGCCGCTCGAGGGCCAGGGCCTCGACCCCCTCGTGGTATCGGTTGTTGCCCATCTGGTAGAGCGGCAGCCGCCCCTCCTCACCGGTCACCTCCGCGGGATGCGGGCTCCAGCGCTCGACGATCGCTCGATCCACCGGCTGACCGGGAAGCCGAATCACCCTCAGGTCGCACAACGTCTCCAGATTCGGCAACAGGTCCAAGCTGTAGTCCGCAATCCCCGAGCGAACCGGAGGCAGAGGCGAGACGTAGTCGATGGCAAGCGGGTTCGCCATGGGCGGGACCAGGAGGGGGCACGAACCTCAGTCTGCAGACTTGGTATCGTCCTGGACGCGATCGCCCATCTGATGATCCAACCAGGACTCGATGAAGGGATCGACGCCGCCATCCAGAACCCGGTCGGCGTCTCCTACTTCGACGTTGGTGCGATGGTCCTTGACCATGCGGTAGGGGTGCAGGACGTAGCTTCGAATCTGACTGCCCCAGGCGATCTCCTTCTTCGTTCCCTCCAGGATGGCCGCCTCCTCCTCGCGTTTGCTGATCTCGAGGTCATAGAGGCGCGATCTCAGGATCTTCATGGCAGTGGCACGGTTCTTGTGCTGAGAGCGCTCGTTCTGACAGGCCACCGCAATGCCAGACGGCAGGTGGGTGATGCGCACCGCCGACTCGGTCTTGTTGACGTGCTGGCCGCCGGCCCCCGAGGCGCGATAGGTGTCGACCCGTAGATCGCCGTCATTGATCTCGATCTCTACGTCGTCATCGACCTCCGGGTAGACGAATACCGATGCGAACGAGGTGTGGCGGCGGCTGGCGGCATCGAACGGGCTGATCCTCACCAACCGATGGACTCCCGACTCGCCATGCAAATAGCCGTAGGCGTAGTCTCCCCTCACCGCGAAAGTAGCGCTCTTGATACCTGCTTCCTCACCTTCGAGGCGGTCCAGGAGCTCGATCTCGAAATTGTTCTGCTCGGCCCAACGAAGGTACATGCGCAGGAGCATCTCGGCCCAATCCTGCGATTCCGTCCCCCCGGCTCCCGGATGAACCGCCACCAGAGCGCACTTGTCGTCGTCCGGTCCCGAGAGCTTGAGCTGCAGCTCGAGCTGGTGCAGCTCGACCCCCAGGCGCTCGAGGAACTCCTCGACCTCTTCGTCGCCCTCCCCTTCAGCGAGGAGCTCCTTCCAGGCGGCCAACTCGTCAGCGTCCTCCCGCAGACGATTCAGGGTCCCCAATCGCTTTTCGAGGCCGCGACGCTGTTGAAGTAGCGGGGCGGCGCCGGTACGGACATCCCAGAAACCTGGCGCCTCCATCTGTTTGTCGATCGTCTCGAGCTGCCCTTCGAAGTCAGAGCCCTCAAAGATACCCCCGAAGGGTCAAGAGGCGAGACTCGAGCTGCTCGAGGTTCTGCTGGATCTCTGGTGAAGTCATGATCAACTATCTCCTGCGGCCGATGAATATAGCAAAGCCGCCTACAAGGCAGCAGAGGGATGGCACCAACCAGGGGGCCCGAGTGAAGAGTGTCAGATCGGTGCGGCCCGCAACCAGGGCCTCCAGAACTCCCTCTTCGCCGACTCCCAACAGTTGCTGCACTGAGCCGTCGGGGCCAATGATCGCGGAAACACCCGTGATTGCCGCCCGCAGAACCGTCCGCCGATTCTCAGCGGCGCGGAAACGGGCCGTACGGTAGTGCTGCCAGGGCGCCGAGCTATCACCGTACCAGGCATCGTTGGTGATGGTCACGAGCAGGGTCGCACCGTGCCTGACCTGTTCAGCCACGGGCGCCGGATAAACGATCTCGAAGCAGATGGCGGCACCGATCTCCTGCTCGCCCCATCTCAGCAGTGCCGGGTCACGGCCGGCAGCGAAATCGCCGGCATTCCTGGCCAGTTTGTCCAGGAAGGGTAGCCAGCCGGCCATGGGAACGAACTCTCCGAACGGTACCAGATGCCGTTTGTCATAGCGGCTTGCCTCTCCTGTTGTCGAAACCAAAAGGGCCGAATTCGTGTTGCCTTGCTCCGACTCCAAGACAGAGTTGAGAAGGACCGAGCAACCCGACTCCACCAATCGGCCTACGTCCGAGCGCAGACCGGCGTCACGACCGTAGGAGTACGGCCAGGAAGCACTCTCAGGCCAGACCAGCAGTGCTCCTGCTACGTCACAGGCCCGTCCGGAGAGCTCGAGGAGCTGGCGATAGTTGGTCTCCACCTGATCCCGATCCCACTCCACCAGGTTCTGGATATTGGGCTGCACGACCCTCACGGGGTCTGCATCGACGTCGCTGGCCCCAGACGTCCAGGCGAGGCTCCATCCTCCAAGAGCCAGGAGTAGAACTGTGGGACCTGCGGTCAGGGCGACCGGTTGCCACCTGCGGTGCGCCACGGCTCGGGCTACTCCATTGTTGACCAGGAGAAGGAGCAGTGAGACTCCATAGCAGCCGATCCAGGCGGCCAAGGGTAGAGCCCCACGAAGATCGACCCAGGCATAGGCCGCCAGATTCCATGGGAATCCTCCCAGCAGATGAGTTCGGAGCCACTCGACGGCAACCCAGAGGGCCGGTGGACCGATCAGGGCCAGGACTCCCCTCCGTTGCCAGACGGGTGCGGCCAGCAGAGCAAACAGAGCGGTATAGGAACCCAGGTAGGTGCACGCCGCTACCAGTGCCAACCGTGCCAGCCAGGGAGAGAGCTGGCCATAGACTTCGAGCGTCGGAGCAATCCAGGCGATAGAGACCAGCCAGAAAGCCAGGCCGTGCAGAAAACCGAGAAACCAGGCCCGTCGGTGGCCCAACAAAAGGAGCAGGGGAACAAGAGCTA
The DNA here is from genome assembly GCA_030610025.1 of Acidobacteriota bacterium. GTDB lineage: Bacteria > Acidobacteriota > Thermoanaerobaculia > Multivoradales > JAHEKO01 > JAUVRX01. The sequence continues at coordinate 14,801 of JAUWSP010000004.1, forward strand.
TCCAGCTGACGACGTTCAGCGGCTGGCGGGCGAAACACAACGCCCAGATGGCGCCGCCAGCCAAAGCCAGCAGCGCGGGCACGAGCTCATGAACGGTGAAGCGCCTCAAGAGTGGCTTCGGGCGGATGATCGAGAACGGTGCGGTCTCGGATCTGGCTCTCTCCCCACGGTCGATCGCCAGCCGCTACCAGAACCTAGCGCGTCACCCACGTGTCGAGTCGATAGGACTTGCGGACGCGCTCTGCCACGGACTCGGCCTCCTTCGGATCGACGTAGGGCCCGATGCGCACCCGATACATGGTCTGGCCCCTGACCTCTACCGGCGACAGGAAAGCAGGATAGCCACCACTGGTGAGAGTCCGGATCAGCTGTTTCGCCTGCTGCTGATCCGTAGACGAGAACACCTGAATTACGTGCTCACCCATCTCAGCGGCCGGAGCACCGGCAGGCTGGGTGGAGGCCGTCTCGACAGGCTCTGGCGCCGGATCGGTGCGGGCATCCTGGTCCTCGGCTCGCGGTGCGGGCGGTGATTCGACCGGCGCCTTCGCGGACTCCTTCTCGCCACTGACATCTTGCAGGAGAGTCGTGTCCGAGCTCGGGCTTTCGGCGACCTGTGCAAGTGTCCCGCCATCTCGATCGGCGTCGGACTTCTCGGCGAAGAAATTCAACTCGCCGATCTCCGGGGCTTCGTCCCCCTGCTCCGCGTCGGGAGAAGCGACTTCGGCCACCGCGACCGCGGGCGATTCCGAGTCGCCGCCACGACCCACCCAGACTCCGGAAACAAAGGCGACCACAACACAGACAAGCAGTACCACGAACACCATCAGGACCTGCCGATTGGTGAGGGCGATCTCGTAGTAGCTGGGTTCGTTGGACTGACTCACGGCTCAATCGACTCCACCGGAGATGGTTAGTTGTCGGACTGCGGAATGAAGGCCTTGAGGAGGTCGATGGGGATCGGGAAGAGAATCGTCGAGTTCTGCTCGGCAGCGATCTCGGTCAGCGTCTGGAGGTAGCGCAGCTGCAACGTAGTGGGATTCTTACTGATGGTATCTGCAGCCTCGGCCAGGCGGTGAGAAGCATGCATCTCACCTTCGGCGTGGATGTTCTTGGCCCGCTTTTCGCGCTCGGCTTCGGCCTGCTTCGCCATGGCCCGCTGCATCTCCTGCGGCAGGTCGACGTGCTTGACCTCGACCGACGAGACCTTGACGCCCCATGGATCTGTGTGGGCATCGATGATCGACTGGAGCTCTTCATTCAGCTTCTCACGCTCGGAGAGCAGCTCGTCCAGCTCGGCCTGCCCCAGGACCGAGCGCAAGGTCGTCTGCGCCATCTGGCTGGTTGCAAACAGGTAGTTCTCCACCTCAACGACTGCCCTGGTCGGATCCATGACCCGGAAGTAGACCACCGCGTTGACCTTCACCGAAACGTTGTCCTTGGTGATCACGTCCTGAGAGGGCACATCGTGAACCACGGTCCTCAAGGAGATCTTCACCATCTTGTCGATCGGCCAGAAGATCAGGACCAGACCGGGACCCTTGGTCTGGGGCAAGAGGCGACCGAGCCGAAAAATGACGGCCCGCTCGTACTCGTTCAGGATGTTGATCCAGCGGCTCAGGAAGACAATCCCCAGAAAGACCACGAAAATCAAACCGTAGAGCGTCATGTTCCCTCCCCATTGCTTTGAAATGTCTGCCTTGTTTCCGGTCGCACACGCAATGTCAGACCTTCAACAGAGACTATCTCTACCGGAGACCCTGCTGGAATCTCCTCGTCCGCCGACGCATTCCATATCTCACCGTGCACGAAGACCTTGCCACGGCGGCCGACCTGCGTCCGCGTTACTCCATGTTTGTGAAGCAAGCCCTCGGCGCCAGTAGCGACCTGTGCCCGGTGGGAGCGAACCACCATTGAAACCAGGAATGTCACCACGACCAGCGTGAACACCGCCATACTGATGATCAACTCCAAGCTCACCCGGATCGCCGGATCCGCGCTTTTGAACAACATCAGGGAACCGAGGACCAGAGAGATCACGCCAGCCACGGTCAGCATTCCATAGCTGACGACCTTGACTTCGGCGATGAAGAAGATCATGGCCAGGATGATCAGCGCGACTCCCGCGTAGTTGACCGGCAGCACCGAAAGAGCAAAGAAGGCGAGGATGAGACAGATGCCGCCGACCACACCGGGCAAGATGGCGCCCGGATTCGACAGCTCGAAGTACAAGCCCAGTCCACCGAGGGTCATCAGGATGTAGGCGATGTTGGGATGGGCAAGGGTCGAGAGAAACTTCTGGAAGCCGGTCATCTCCAGTGTCTCCACCCTGGCACCTGCGGTCTGGAGAACCACGGTCTCCCGTCCTTCTCTACTCACCTCCCTGCCGTCCAACGCTTGCAGGAGCTCTGGGAGATTGGCTGCGAGGATGTCCACCAGGCCAGCCTCGAGAGCCTCATCGGCGGTGAAGGACCGACTTTTCAGAACCGCCTCTTCTGCCAGCTCGGGGTTGCGACCGCTTCGGGTGGCCAGCGATCGGATCGTGGCAGCCGCATCCTGCTCCACCTTCTCACCCATCGTGCCCTCGATCTCCTCGCCCTGGCCTCCCACGGGATGAGCTGCCCCGGTGTTCGTACCCGGTGACATGGCGGCCACATCGGCTGCCATGAGCAGGAAGAACCCGGCGGAAGCCGCCTGGGAGCCCCGTGGAGAAACGAAGACGACCACCGGGGTCTCGGCCCCGAGCATGGCGGTGAAGATCTTCCGTGTCGAGGTGAGAAGACCGCCTGGAGTCGAGAGCTCGAGCACGAAGGCCTCGGCACCCATATCATCGGCCTGGGCCAGGGAATCGACAAGGAACTCCTCAGCGACGGGGTGGATGATGGAGTCCACTCTGACCAGCACCACCACTCGCTCCGCTTCAGAGGCCGGCTCCGAGTCGGCGGCCCACAGGAAGGTTCCGCCGAGCAGCAAGCCAAGGGCCCCCAACAGTCTGGAGGCAGAGGCACCGCGAGTAAGGAAGGAATATCTCATTTCAGCAATCCAGTATAGCCCGCCCCTCTAGCTGTCTCAATGTGACCCATAAGATCGTGGAGCTATCCATCGTCGGAATCCGGCTCCAGATCGAGGGCCGCGCTCAACGGTAGCTCGACGCGGACCCTCGCCAGGCATCGCCGCTCGTCACAGGGCTGAACCTCCAACCACAGCCGCGCCGAGGCCGCCGACATGGCCCGAAGCTGACCGCTGACCTGGAAGACGCCGGTGTAGACGGGTGCCGCTTCGAACGATCCGGCAGGACGCAACCATTCCGCGGCGGGCCATCGAAGATCTCGAATCTCCATCGCATCGCCAAGCAGGCTCAGATGCTGAGAAGACTCACCACCACCCGGGGCGTTGACATGCCAGCCTTTCTCGATCTGAAGCTCCACCCGAAACGGTCGCCAACGCTCATCATCGGCCAGACCGGCTGCCAAAGTAGCCGAGATCTTTTGCCGGGACTCTTCCTCCAGATCGAAGGCAGGGCCAGGGGTGATGACCCGCTCCCCAGAATCGGCTGCCGCCGACTTCCGGGTACCGATTCGCCGATAACGATGGGCGGCCACCAACAGCGTCTTGACGGCCTCTGGCCGCTGCTGGAGCAGGGCCGAAAACGTACCGATGGACTTGTCGGCCCGCTCCAGCCATAGCTCGTCCCCGGTAGCCTCGGCCAGCCTCAGTAGATTCTGGACGGCGATTCCATTACCGCTCGGCAGGGCACCGTCGAAGATCTCCTTGCTGCGGAACGGAAGCTCGTCGCTCGCTGCTGCCACGAAGTAGCCACCCGCCGGATCGCCGAGCCGGTGCTCCTGCTCCTCGGCCAGATCCAGTGCTTCCGCCAGCCAGCGGCGTTCGCCGGTGGAATCGTGGAGGTCCAGCAGACCCCGGATCAGGAATGCGTAGTCGGCGAGAAAGGCTCCGACCCGTGCGACCCCCTCACGCCAGGTGTGGCACAGTGGGCCACCCTCGGGACGCATTCTCGCCAGCACGAACTCGGCCGCATCCGAGGCTCGATTCGTCATCTCCTCATCGGCAAGCAGGCGTCCGGCCGTCGCCAGGCCGGAGATCGCGAGGCCGTTCCAGTCAGCCAGAATCTTGTCGTCCGTCGCCGGCCGCTGGCGCCGACTGCGGGCGCTCAGCAACGCCGCTCTCAGGGGTCGAATCTGAGCCAACAACTCCTCGCGCTTCAGCCGCCGCCGCGAAGCTTGATCGTCAACGCTGTCGGGAAGATGCAACACGTAGCGATCCGCTTCGAAGAAAGGTGGCCCTTCAAACCCGAACAAGGGCGCCAGGAAGCCGAAGTTCTCGTTACCCAGAGCATCCAGCAGCTCCTCTCGCTGCCAGACGTAGTAGGCACCCTCGCGGCCTTGCGTTTCCGCATCGATGGCGCTCCAGAAGGCGCTCTCCGCAGAGGTCATCTCGGTGGCGAGAAATTCAGCAATTCCACGGGCGATACGAGCCGCTTCCGGATTGGCCGTGCGCTCCCATTCGCGGGCGTAGACCTCGAGCAGGAGGCCGTTGTCGTACAGCATCTTCTCGAAATGGGGAATCTTCCACTCCGAATCAGTTGAGTACCTGTGGAAACCGCCCGCCAGTTGATCGAAGATGCCGCCCCGGGCCATGCCCTCCAAGGTCTTCGCCAGCATCCGAGCAGCCGAAGCGTCTGCCTCGGCCACCTCCTGAAGGAGCAGCAGGTTGGCCGGCGTCGGGAACTTGGGAGCACCTCCGAAGCCACCCCACTGGCTATCGAAGTGGTGCTCGAGGTCGTGTACGACCGTGCTTATTGACGGCGGTTCCGACACAGCGACCGGTGAGCCGCCCTGGTCCGCAAAGTACCGCTGCATCGCCTGTGCCACGCTCTCGGCCTGTTCCTCTACGTCCCGCCGCCGGCTTCGCCAGGCCTCGGCCAGGGATTCCAGAACGGTGACGAAACCAGGCCGTCCAGAGAGATCTCGCGGTGGAAAGTAGGTCCCGGCAAAGAACGGCCGAAGCTCCGGTGTCAGAAACACCGTATTGGGCCATCCGCCCTGGTGCGACAGGATCTGTGTCGCCAGCATGTAGATCTCGTCGAGGTCCGGCCTCTCCTCACGGTCCACCTTGATACACACGAAGTCCCGGTTCATTCTCTCGGCCACGGCCGGGTCGGCAAACGACTCCCGTTCCATCACGTGACACCAGAAGCAGGTCGAGTATCCAACCGAGAGGAAGATCGGTTTGTCTTCCAGCTTGGCCCTGACGAGAGCCTCCTCACCCCACGGATACCAATCCACGGGGTTCGTCTTGTGCAGCAGAAGATAGGGGCTCGTCTCGGCGGCGAGCCGATTGCCGCCCGCCTGGTCGGCGCTCATGAAGTCGAGCCAGCTTCCTGGAAGCGCCGATCCTCGCTCTTGGCCACCAGGAGAATGATCACGTTCCAGAGATTCCACCAACCCACTGTGTACCAGTTGGGCCAAGCCACCACGGCAAGGTAGTTGAGGATCCCCACCAGAAGGGCCACTGTGACGCCACTCCTGCTGCGAAACTCGGGCAGCCGAAAGCGCGACACCATGAGACCCGCCGTGATCAGCAGTACCAGAGCGGCCACGACGGCCGGAATCTGATCTCTCATCAGCACCAGTGCCATGACATAGCCAGCCGCGACCGGCGTTGGAACACCGGTGGTCGACCGAGCCTTGCTGTGGGCGTCGGCTGTCAGGTTGAAGCGTGCCAGCCGAAGCACTCCGGCCAGCAGGTAGACCAGGGCTACGATCACGCCCATCGCTCCCAACGGTCGGAGGATCGCCGCATGAGCCAGGAAGGCAGGCGCCGCACAGAAACTCACGGCATCGCTGAAGCTGTCCATCTCCTGTCCGAAATCGCTCGTGACATTCAGTCGCCGCGCTACCCTACCGTCGAACAGATCCAGCAGAACAGCCAGGATCAGAAGGTAGACAGCGCTCTCGAACTGGCCTTCGGAAGCCGCCAACATGGAGAGAAAGCCAGCGGCGATGTGCGCCGCGGTGATCAGGTTGGGAGCCAACCAACGGAGCCGGGAGTCAGGAGATGGCATCTCGGTTGTCGAGGATACCGCAACAGGACGGCTGGAGCCTCATTCTTCGACGAACTAGTGTCCCGTGCGGGAAGTTCTCTGACAAGATAGCGGGGGGCGCCCCAGTGGTGGCAATACGCCCCCACGCCACCCAAGCCGGCCGCTGGTGAGGAGAGGCGAAGCCCCCC
>JAUWSP010000371.1 GCA_030610025.1 Acidobacteriota bacterium
CGGAAGACCTCGTTGAGCTCCGAGGCGGTCCAGTTGGCCGTGTTACTCGACATCTGGACCCACAGATAGGTCACCAGGTCCCTCAAGGTGCTGCGGATCCCGGGTGGATAGTTGTTCTTCTGCAGGTGGGCTCCCCAGGCTCCGATCGGCTCGGTGCCCCATTCTTCCCTTCGACTCCAAACCGCGAAGAAGGCCTTGTCGGCCTCGGCCAGGATCTGATCCTTCGTCCACTTCTTCAGATCCACCTCGCCCTCGAGATCGACCCGCTCCCGGCCTTCGATCTCCCAGGAGTAGGCCTGCACATAGGTGGTCAGCGCGTTGGCGTAGAACAGATTCAGCAGTGATCGGTGCAGCTCCGACACCGGCCAGGGTTGACCTTTCAGAAAGACAACGGCGTCTTCGAAGCCGTGAAGAGCGATGCGCAGACTGGCGCCTTCGATCAGCGCCCTGGTCCATTCTTCTTCGACGCCGGCCTCACGGGCCACTCGCAGGATCTCCCCGACCCTCGAGGCGGCGGCTTCGAGCCTCTGATCCGCCACCAGTTCTTCCACCTCTTTCCAGGCCGTCTCATAGTTCATGGATGGCTCCTCGCGGTCGAACAAACGCTCCTCGTCGCGGATCGGTGTCTCTGCACCCGCCTCTCCAGCTGGACCTCTCACAGCTGCGGCTACGGACAGTCCCAGGATCAGAATCAATAGAACGCGAACGCCGGTGAACAGCAAGCCTGGAGTCTTCGTATACCTTCTTCTCATCTCGGGTAGTTTAGACCGGCCTCCCACCCCTGAGGTTCCCGGCAGGCCCGCTGGAGAGCACCTTGGAGTGCCCTGAGGGGCGTATATACTGCACTTCGTTGAAGCCGAGGCCGATCTCAACGGCCCTTTCCGTCCGAGACGCTCCGCCAGAACATCCCGGATCGCCGTTTCCGGGACCTCGGAATCGGAGTCTCGATCCTCGACATCGCAGGAGAGTTGAAGATCCCCTGAGCACAGCGAGCGCCTCCCTCCATGAATCCGTCATCCGACCGACCAACGCCGGCCAGACCGGCCTTTCGACGATACGTCCCCGCTGTCGGCCCTGGACTTCGACGGCTCCTCACGGTCGTGTTCGCACTCTTTGCTTTGCTGAGTGTGAACGCCACCTATCTGGTCGGCGTCACGTTGCTCGAATGGGCTACCGGCCACACCTACCAGAACTGGTTCTATCTGGTGATGTTCCTTGTTCATCTGGTTCTCGGGCTGAGTCTCGTCTTGCCCTTCCTCGCCTTCGGCGTGATGCACATACGAAACACCCTACGTCGACCGAATCGCCGCGCCGTCTACGTAGGCTTCGGGCTGTTCGCCGTGGCATTGGGCTTGATCGCGAGCGGAGTCATCCTGACCCGCATCGAGGGAGTCATCGTCGTCAAGAACCCGACCATCCGCTCCCTTGCCTACTGGACGCACGTGCTGAGTCCGTTGGCGGCAGCGTGGCTCTTCGTGTTGCATCGGCTGGCCGGCCGACGGATCCAGTGGAAAATCGGTCTCCGTTGGGCCGTCGTCGCGATCGCTTTCGCCGCTATCATGATGGTCGTCCAGGCCCAGGATCCCAGGCGCTGGAATCAAGAGGGACCCGCCACCGGCGAGCAGTACTTCTTCCCCTCCCTGGCTCGCACGGCCAGCGGAGAGTTCATCTCACCTCGAGTCCTGATGAACGACCAGTACTGCAAGGAGTGTCACGAGGACAGCCACGAGACCTGGGCGGTGAGCGCCCACCGTTTCGCCTCTTTCAACAACCCGGTCTACTTCTTCTCGGTCCAGGAGACACGCCAGGTCTCTTTGGCGCGGGATGGATCCGTTCAGGCGGCCCGCTTCTGTGCCGGATGCCACGATCCGGTGGTCTTCTTCGGAGGCAAATTCGACGACCCGGAATTCGACGACGTCAACGATCCCACTGCACAGGCCGGCATTACCTGCACCTCCTGCCATGCGATCACCCATCTCAACAGCGTCCGTGGCAATGCCGACTACACGATCGAAGAGCCCATCCACTACCCCTTCGCGTTCAGCGACAATCCAGCCCTCGGTTGGATCAATCGCCAGTTGGTGAAGGCCAAGCCCGAGTTCCACAAGAAGACGTTCTTGAAGCCGCTGCACCAGACTGAGGAGTTCTGCGGCACCTGTCACAAGGTTCATATCCCGGTGGAGCTCAATCACTACAAATGGCTGCGCGGCCAGAATCACTACGATTCCTTCTTGCTGAGCGGCGTGTCGGGCCACGGCGTCACCAGCTTCTACTACCCCGAGCAGGCTGAGCCCAGCTGCAACGGCTGCCACATGGAGCTCTTGCCCTCGGATCAATTCAGTGCCCAGGATTTCGATGGCTCAGGCGTGCCGCAGATCCACGATCATCAGTTCCCCAGCGCCAATACGGCTCTCCTTCAAATGCTCGACCAACCCGAGAGCGCCATCGCCCGACATGCCGAGTTCAATGAAGGAGTCATGCGGGTGGACATCTTCGGCATCAAACAGGGTGGGACCATCGATGGCGCGTTGACAGCCCCCATCCGGCCCGAGATTCCGACTTTGCAGCCAGGCGAAACCTACCTGCTCGAGACGGTCATTCGCACAGTCGAGATGGGGCACCACTTCACTCAGGGCACCACGGACTCCAACGAAGCGTGGCTCGATGTCACTGTCCAGAGCGGCGATACGATCCTCGGACGCAGCGGTGGTCTCGAGGGTGACGGCGCTGTAGATCCCTGGTCCTACTTCGTCAACGCCTACGTTCTCGACCGCGATGGCAATCGGATCGAACGCCGCAACGTACAGGACATCTTCGTGGCTCTCTACGACCATCAGATTCCGCCTGGGGCCGCGGACGTGGTGCACTTCCGGCTCGATATCCCTCCAGACGCAGATCAGTCCATCACGGTTGATATCGCCCTTCGGTATCGCAAATTCGACACCGCCCTGATGCAGCACATCTACGGCGAGGACTTCGCGAACGAGCTGCCGGTCATGACGCTGGCCCGAGACAGCGTCACCTTCCCGATCGCTGGACCCGCCGTTGACGCACAGGCTCACAGATCCGACGTCGGGGTTCCTGAGTGGCAGCGATGGAACGACTACGGCATCGGGCTGCTGAGAGAGGGCGGCACGAGCAAGGGCGAGTTGCGACAGGCCGAGGAGGCCTTCATGAGGGTCGAAGCCCTGGGACGCCCAGACGGGGCGCTCAACCTCGCAAGGGTCTACCTGGCTCAGGGAACGGTCCAGGATCGGGCGATCGAAGCGCTCGATCGAGCGTCGCGATTCAACCCTCCAGCCCCCGCGTGGTCGGTGGCCTGGTTCACGGGCCTGGTGAACAAACAGAACGGCTTCCTGGACGAAGCTATCGCCAATTTCGAGAGCATTCTCGACCTCGACGACGAAGAGACGCGCCGACGCGGCTTCGACTTCAGTCGAGACTACCGCCTGCTGAATGAGCTGGGTCAGACACTGTTCGAGCGCGCCAAACAGGAGCGTGGCCCGGCGCGCAAAGCCGCCAGGCAAGCCCGTCTCGCTCAGGCTCGAGACCTCTTTCTCCGCACTCTCCAGCAGGACCCTGAAAACGTCTCGGCCCACTTCAACCTGGACCTGATCTACAAGCAGCTCGACGAGCCGGAGAAGGCCGCCGAGCACTTCGACCTCTACCAGATCTATCGACCCGACGACAACTCCCGCGACCGCGTCATCGCGGCGCACAGAGCCATGAGCTCGGCTGCCGATCACGCGGCGGAAGACATCGCCATCTACGACCTCCACCGACCCGGGGCCTATCGGCTGGATCCCATGACTATTGAGGTCGAAGAGCCGACCCAACAAGAGCCAGGCGAGGCTCCCTGAGCCGCTCCAGGACCGTCTCTTACGAGTACTTCGACTCCCATGCCAACACAACCGACAAGAGAGCATCTCCCAGAAGGCGAACCGATGGTGCCGGCCGACGACCGGGTCATCGGCAAGGCCCTGCGTTGGTC
>JAUWSP010000160.1 GCA_030610025.1 Acidobacteriota bacterium
CCGCTCCCGTCCCCGAGGGCAGCTTGAGGAGAAGACGATGCATGACTCGGCTGCCGCGTCTGTCGAGGTCGGCTCGCCGAAGCCCGGCGCCGCTCAGCAGCACTCTCGGCCCGAGTCGGAAAGGGCCCGAACCCTGGTCGGGCTCGGTGTGAACCACGCCAGCAATGCGGAAGGGTCTTCCACCGATCCGGATCTCGTCCCCGACCCTCAGGGCCAGCCGGCTGAGCAGATCGGGTGCGACCACTACGGTCTCCGGCGAAAGCAGGAGCTCGAGAGGGCCGGGTGGTTCGGTTTCCAGAACCCCATAGAACGGGTACTCGCCCTGCACGGCCTTGAGCTCCACGAGCTGGCTAGATCCAGGGCGCCCCGGACGCCTCTCCACGGTCGCCATGGTGACGAGCTCCTGGATCTCGGTCCTCTTCAGCTCCGACCGGAGAGCGAGGAGCGCTTCAAGATCGGCAGGCAGCGGTTGAAGCGAGGAGACGGTGACATCGGATGCCAGCAGCTGGCGCGCCTCTCGTCGAACACCTTCGGCCAGAGCCGCCGAGAGGCCGGCCACGCTGACGACCGCGGCGACGCCCACGGCCAGGCAAGCCACGAAGAACGCGAATCTCTTCCACGAGCCGCGGGACTCTCTCACCAGCAAACGGAGATAGAGAGAGGCACTCATCCGGAAGGAGTCAGAAACCCGTCGGTCTGGCTGGTGGCCGGTACCAGGCGACCGTCTTCCAGGGCCAGCCGACGATCGGCCAGTTGGGCCGCCGCGCTGTCATGGGTCACGAGGACGAGAGTCGTACCGAACCTCTGACGAAGCGAGGCGATCAGGTCGAGGACGGTGCGGCCCGTTCTCCGGTCGAGGTTTCCCGTCGGCTCGTCAGCCAGCAGGATTGCCGGGCTGGGCGCAAAGGCTCGAGCCAGCGCCACACGTTGCTGCTCTCCACCGGACAGTTGGGTGGGGTAGTGGTGGCCCCGATCGGCCAGGCCGACCAGATCCAGCAGCTCCGCTGCCCGGTCCCGGGCCAGCGGGTCGGCGAGCAACTCGAGAGGCAGCTGGACGTTCTCGAGCGCTGTCATGTTCGGCAGCAGCTGAAACGACTGGAAAACGAATCCGATCTTGTGGCGTCGTAGCAGCGCCAGATCGCTTTCCGTGAGCCCGTAGAGCGACTTCCCATCGACGAGAATCTCGCCGGAGGTCGGCTTGTCCAGCCCGGCGATCAGGGCCAACAGCGTCGATTTTCCCGAGCCAGACGGTCCCAGAATGGCGACGGATTCCTCCGCGGCGATCTGCAGATCGACCTCGGTCAGGACACGTAGATCGGCGCCCCCCGAGTTGAAGACCTTGGTGAGCTTACGGAGCTCGATGCGTGGGTTGGAGCTCATGATCCAGTGCTAGTCCAGGTAGCCGAGTGCCCGGAGCTCCTCGAGCAGCGCTTCGTCGGATTGCGAATCTGGAGAGTCGCGGGCTTCGAGTACGCCCCACGTCGGGAGGGTGCGGAGCGGAAATCGTTCGCGAAACTGCGCTTGGAAGATCTCGGTCCTGGCCCGACCATCGAAGTCGTCGGCCACGGGCAAACCCAGGGCGTAGAGAAGGGTAGGAGTGATATCCAGACTGTGAATCTTGACGAGGTCGGCGGACGGATCGATGTCGGGACCGGCGGCTATGAAGATGCCCTCCGTGCTCTTGGAGTGAGTGCCCGATATCTCTTCTACCTGGCCAATGGCCCCCGGAATGCGCTCGCCATCCAGATACAGATCCGGCGATACGCCCTGGTAACGCACGATCACGACCATGTCGGCGCCACGGGATCGCTCGGTGGCTTTGAGATTACGGAAACGAAAGGCCGGTGAGCCATCCTCATAGGTGATCTCTTTCAGAGCGGCCTCCAGCTGGCGCCGTGTCAGGTCCGGATCGTCTGGCCATTCCTCGTATCCGGGGCGCTCGAAAGGGTGAAAGCGAATCAACTTCGTGCGGGTGAAGGGTGGCGAGCTCCAGGTTCGCGCAACGCTCCGGACGGGATCGATCTTGTCGTTATCCCGAACGAGAAGTCCCAGGTGCTCGAGGACTCGATCCAGGTGGAGCTGGATCCGGTACCGCTCTCCCTTGGCTGCTTGGAATCCGTGGTCGGAGAGAACGAAGAAGTTGGTATCGGGACCAGCGCGGGCAATCAAGGCGCCGAGAGTGGCGTCGACCTCGGCGTAGGCATCGGGAACGCGGCTGCCGAGCCGCTGCAGGCTCGCCTCGTCCACTTCCGACTCGAAGCCCTGAGGACGGAAGTACTTCCAATAGTGATGACTCTCGATATCGACGGTCCGCAGGTAGATCATGAGCAGGTCGAAGCCTTCGCTCGCCAACTGCGGGCCGATCGAGGCCATCAATCGGTCCCCTCGCGTGACGACACTATTCGCAGTCTCAGCACCTTCATCGGGCCGCGAGCTTTCGATCAGAAGGGTTGGGTCGAGGTCGGGTGGGTAGAAGCGGTCCTTGCCCTCTCTGAAGAACCGGTCGGAGACGACGATGCCGTTGACGGTCTCGGCCGGCCAGGAGGCCCACCAGCCCAGCAGCGCTACCCGGCGCCCGGCACTGGATGCCATGTTCCAGATGGCTGGCACCCGCCGGTCGACCGAGGAGACGGGAACCTCTCCAGAAGGAGTTCGCACAGTGAATCCCCGGATGCCATGTCTCGAGGGTTCGACTCCGGTGGCAATCGACGTCCAGATGACCGGAGAGGCGTTCGCCACAGGTTGAAGCTGGGCCGAGACGCCGCGCTCTGCGAGCCGTGCAAGATTCGGAAGCTCGCCGCGATCCCACAGGTCCCGGATCGCGTTCCAGGATCCGCCATCGATCCCCAGGAGTACTACGGGCCTGGGCGGGGTCGGGCTGGTCTCGCCGCAGGCAGCCAGCAGCGCAAGTCCGAAAAGCAGGAGCCACCGATGAATGTCACGAGTCATGCCAGGCACTCTATCAATCGTCTGGCTGGCACTCTGAAGCCTTACAGCCAGCATGAATAATGCGGGCTAGAATGCGTGGTCATGAAGGTGTGTTGGCAAGGGGCGAAGCTGTTGGTGATGATTCTGCTGGTGGCCTGCAATCAGCCGGTTGGCGACCAGGCAGGGGTAGCGAATCCAAATCGGTCCAGTGGGAGCGCAGAGGTGCCCGGCAGTCAGTCCGGCGATCGTGGCTCCCGGATCCTCATCACGTTTCTTGGAGACAGCCTCAGCGCCGGTCTCGGAGTGAACGAAGACGAGGCCTTCCCGATGGTCGTGGAGGGACGTCTGCGCGATCTCGGGTGGAATGTCGAGGTCGTCAACGCGGGCATCAGTGGTGACACGACCGCCGGCGGGGTCAGCCGTCTGAGCTGGATCCTCCGGCAGGGTCCGCAGGTCGTGGTTATCGAGCTGGGTGCCAATGATGGCCTCCGAGGGATGTCGGTGCAGATGACGGAGGCGAATCTCAGGCAGGTGATCTCCGGCGCCAAGGAGGCGGGGGCGCGCGTCCTGCTGGTGGGAATGAAGATTCCACCCAACTACGGCTCCGAGTACGCTCAGCATTTCGAAGGCATCTTTCCCAGCCTGGCCGACGAGCTCGCAGTGCCGCTGGTGCCGTTCCTTCTCGAGGGCGTTGCCGCTGAGCCGGCGCTCAATCAGGCTGACGGCATTCACCCCAACGCCGCCGGCCACCTCAGGGTGGCCGAAACCGTGATGCCCTATCTGGAGTCGATCCTGCGGGACCTTGAAGTCAGCCGTCCCTCTCCCGGCTCTTGACCCGCTGCCAGGCGGCCTCCATCTGATCGGTCGTGGCCTCGGCAAGGCTCGAATGGCTGTTGTCGAGATCCTCTTCCACGGCGCGAAATCGGTGGCGAAACTTGCGGTTGGAGCTCGCCAGAGCCGCCTCGGGATCGATCTCCAGATGACGCGCCAGATTCGCGAGTGTGAATAGCAGATCACCGATCTCCTCGGAGATCGCCTCTTGACGGGCCTCCTGAGTCGATCCATCCTGGATCGCCTGTCGAAGCTCCTCCAACTCTTCCTCTACTTTTTCGAAAACGGCCTTCGCATCGGGCCAGTCGAAGCCCACGCCGGCCACCTTCTGGGTCATGCGGTAGGAGGCCAGCAGACTCGGTAGGGAGTCGGGTAGGCCATCGAGAATGGAAGCTTTGGTCGCCTTCGAGGCGAGCTTGCGCCTTTCCCACGCACGATGGACCTCGGCGGCATTCGACAGGCGCTCTGAACCGAAGACGTGAGGGTGGCGGGCCACCATCTTGGCCTCGATCTCCCGGCTCACCTCCAGCAGGTCGAAGGCCGATTGCTCTTCCGCCAGGTCGGCAATGAAGACCACCTGGAACAACAGGTCGCCCAGCTCCGCCCTCAGATCGTCCCAGTCTCCCGAGTCGATGGCGGCGGCGACCTCGTGGGCCTCCTCCAGAAGATAGGCTCTGAGGTCCACCAGGCGCTGCTCACGGTCCCACGGACACCCTTCGGGGCCGCGGAGCTTTCGTACCAGCGTGGACAGATCGGCGATCGGGTTGTTGGGTTCATTCATCGGTTTGCCTTGGGAGGTCGATCTGTTGGGTATTTTCTCGACGGTGAAGTCTTTAATTCAGCCTCGAGCCGTTCATGCGTAAGATAGCGTATGGGCGGGGTTTCTCGAGTCGAAGAGGTCCTTGCTACGATATCGAGTGATCGGGTCCGAGATTCTAGAGGGAGCTATCGATAGGGGAGTGTGTATCCGTGACAGACGAAGAGCTCAAAGTTACCGACAAGCGGATGTTTACGCCGGATGGCGAATTGAGAGACGAGTTTCAGCATTTGGAAGATGCTACCGCCGAGGCACTGCCAGCTGCGGAAGCCGCGGCGGACGAGGAGCCTGTCCTCGATCAGGAGGCCCCGACAGCTCCAGCCCAGCCCGAGGCAGCTCCGGCACAGTTCGAGCCATCACCTGCAGGTGGCCCCGAACGGGGCCAGGTGGAGGCCCCTCCGGGAAGCGATGGTCAGGTCGAGTTGACCTTTCTCGACCTGGTAGGCCTGGTGGCCCAGCCCGTTGCCCTCTACCTTGGAGACGCCAAGTTGCCGGGAGACGAGTCGATCGAGAACCTCGAGATGGCACGGCTCCACATCGACCTCCTGGAGGTCTTGAAGAGCAAGACGGCCGGCAATCTGACGCAACAGGAGCAGGGGTTTCTGGAGGATCTGCTGTATCAACTGAGGCTTCGCTACGTTCAAAAGCGGGGATGAGGCGTTTCGGCTGACGGACACAAGGATCATGAGAGCCCTGGAGCAAACCTCGTGAGCCCCATGCCACCCACCGCGGTTCGGCTTGCCGCGAGGAGTCGCTGGTGGATTCTGGTAGGGCTGCTCTGCATGGCTCATGGGGCAGCCGGACCAGCCGTCGCAATCGAGCAATCTGTCGCCGATGACCTGAAGCTCAGCCTCGAATCGAGAAACACCTTCGCCAGGCTGCAGGACCAATGGTTGGAGTGGTTGGCGGCTTCCTATCAGGCCGATGCGGATCGCGCCGAGGCGGCGCTCGACGCGTTGCTGGCCGACGCCGATCACCTGGATATGAGGCGGCTGCCCGATCTCAGCCTCGGAGCCGCCGGCCGAGCCATCGAGTTCGCCTCGCAGGGGGACTTCGAAGTCGCCGCCTGGTGCCTGGGAGCTGCTGAGAGGCTCGACCCGCACCGCCCCGAGGTCGCCTTCGCCGCCGCCCGCGTCGCGCGGCTGGGAGGTAGGCAATGGGAGGGTCTGCGGTGGACTGCGAGGGCCTTCTCGAGACTGCTCAAAGTACCCCTCTATCGCTCGCTCTGGTTGAGCAATCTCTCGCTGTGGTTACTGGTCGTGGTGCTGGCCAGTGGTGCGATCCTGGTCGGGCTCCTGATGGCGACCCGTGGCGCCGAGCTGCTGCACGATCTGCTCGGTTTCATCGAACGTTTCTTGCCCGGTCCCGTAGCCATGGCGCTGACAGCCGCATTCCTCCTGTGGCCCGTGCTGCTGCCGGCCGGTCTGCTGTGGCTGGTGGTCTACTGGTCCATCCTGCTCTGGAGTTATGGCTCCGTTGCCGAGCGGGCGGTGCTGGTCGGCCTCTGGGTGGTCCTCGGTGTGGCTCCACTGTGGTTGAACGAGCAGCGGCAGAGGGTGCGCATCGAGTTGGCCCCCGCGACAATCTCGATGGAGAATCTCGAGGAAGGCCGGCTCAAGGGCACGCTGCTGCGAGATCTGACCTCACTGCAGGCCGCGCTGTCCGACAGCAACGCAGTGACGCATCTATTGGCCGATCTCTACTGCAGACTTGGAGAATGGGATCTGGCGCGAGGTCTCTATCTCGAGGTTCTGGAAGAAGAGCCGCGCAACACGACTGCCCTGATCAACACGGGAGCCTGCTTCTATCATGACGGCGACCACATCCCGGCGGTGGAGTCCTTCCAGCAGGCCACCGCCACGGACGGACCCTCGGCCGCGGCTCATTTCAATCTCAGTCAGATCTACTCGGATC
>JAUWSP010000046.1 GCA_030610025.1 Acidobacteriota bacterium
CATGGGAGTCATCACCTCTGAGGACCGAAACCAGCCCGGAACTCGCACATCGGGTGGATCAGAAAAGGGGTGAGCTGCCCCCATGGCTGGACTAACATAGGGAGTGGTACAAACATCAGGGGCGGGTCAGTCTTACGACCGGCCTGGAGCTGGCCCGACGGGCCAGAGAGTTCGGTCTCGGCCTGATGGTCGGCTGCATGGATGACACCTCGCTCAGCATGGTCCCCACGTTCGTCGTCGGCTTGCTCTGCGACTTCCACGATCTCGACGGGCCGCTCTTGCTCACCAACGATCGTTCCTTCGGCCTGACCTACACCCGCGGTGCCGTCGCGCCACCGTCGGAGCGTTTGTGGGGATGAGCCTGGAGTCAGTTTCGCGCGGCGCCTAGGAGAGATCATGTCGAACAAGAAGATCGTACAACTCGGATACGGGAAGATGGGCAAGACGGTCCTGGCCGATTTGCTCGAGACCGCACAGTTCGACGAGCTGGTGGTAGCCGACGCCAATCCAGGGCTCCTTTCCGAAATTGCCGCAATGGGGGACCCCAGAGTGCATCCGGTCACGCTGGACGTTGATGATCGAGAAGCGCTCGTGGCTCTCTTGACCGGCGCCGACGTAGTGGTCGAGCTCTTGCCCATTCGCTACACGATGCAGGTCGCTCAGGCTGCCGTGGAAGCCGGAAGCCACATGGTGAGCTCGGTCTTCATCACCGACTGGAGCATCCAGGACCCGGATGGATCGAAGCTACAGCAGGAGCAGATGGCCGAAGTGGACCAGATGGCCAGGGAACGAGATCTGACGATCTTGAAGGAATGTGGCATGGACCCCGGACTCGACGTCATCCTCGCAGGGGAGACGGTTCGCCAACTCGATGGCGTCGAAGTGCTCTACACGTATGGAGCGGGATTCCCGGAACATCGACTCGCTGGAGCGAACCCGATCGGCTACAAATTCACCTGGTCCATCGTAGACACCATTCACTCGTACCACGTCCCCGGTCAGGTCATCAAGCGGGGTCAATTACTGGATATCGCCCATGACGGCATGTTCGATCCGGGCAATTATCACATCTTGGATCTGGAGGAGATCGGTGGACCTCTGGAGTGTTTCGTGAACGGCTCCGCGCGGGATCTCCTCGAGTACTTCCCGGAAATCGCCGGGAGTGCCACGACGCTGGGACGCTTCATCTGTCGCTGGCCCGGCCACGCCGCCTTCTGGCAAAAGATGGTGAAGTGTGGATTCAACCGATCCGAACCGGTGAATGTGAACGGCGTCGAGGTCGTTCCCGCGGAGTTCTGCGCGGCGCTGCTTGGCTCGCAAGAGCAGTTCCACTACCGAGAGGGCGAGCGGGACGTGGCTCTGATCCGGGCAGACGCCCGTGGGACCAAGAACGGCAAGCCAGCTCGGTCGATCAGCCAGATCATCGACTACCGAGACTCGGGAACGGGCTATACGGCGATGCAGCGCACCGTTGCGTTCCCGATGTCCATCGCGGCCCAGATGATCGTGGATGGCCGTCTCGGCAAGAGGGGCATCATCGATCCTTCGGACGTTCCCTTCGCAGCCTTCGCTGCCGAGTTGAGCAAGCGGGGATTGAACATCACGAAGAGAATCGAAGGTTGGGATGGCAATATCGAACCCGAAGATGGGCCATCCTTCCCCCTTTCGGCTCACATTGAATAAGTCTCTTGTCGAGGAGGTGACATTCATGCTGCATGGTGACGTGCCCACTCTGTTCGAAGCGCCGACTGCCCATGGCTCCCAGGCGGACATAGTGTTGCTGGGTGTTCCCTACGAGGGAATACTCGTCGCAGATCGGCATTCGCAGTCCCCACCGGAACCGCGGCCACCCGAGTCGTTCTATGCCCGCTTCGGGGCCGACGAAGCCCCGGATGCGATTCGGCAAGCCAGCCTCATCTATTCACTCGAGCACGCCGGTGGGGTCGCGGCAGAGCTCGACTTCCACACTATCTCCGAGAACCTTGAGATCGTGGACGCGGGGAACCACACGCTCGAGAGTGCGGAAGAGGTTGCGGAAGAGGCGGCAGGGTCCGGCGGGATCACCATCGCACTGGGGGGCGATCACCTCGTACCCTTGCCTCTCATGAGAGGCAAGCAGAAGGGAAAGCCCGAGCACATCGCCGTAGTGGTGTTCGACTCCCATCTGGATCTCCACCCAGCTCCGCCATTGTGGGCAGGCTCCCAGTGGCGGACTCTGATCGAGGAGGAGTGCGTCCGACCCGAGGACATGATCATCATTGGACCTCGCGGAGTTCGGCAATCCACTCACGAGATCGAATACGCGAGGCAACATGGTGTCACGGTCATCCCGTTGCAGGAGATAGACGATCGTGGTCTTTCGGCAGTCTGCGAGCAGTTTGTCGCTCGTCTGGAGTCGGTGGACTCGGTCTATATTTCCCTCGATATCGACGTCGTGGACCCGGGATTCTGTCCCGCCCAGAAGTACCCCGACGCAGCCGGGCTCGAGCCGCGGGAGATCCTGACGATGATGCGTAGAGCGACCGCCGTCAGGCCACTCGCGGGATTCGATCTCTGCTGCTTCTCACCGCGCTACGACGAGGGGCAGAGAGGCGCTCTCACCGCGGCGCGGTTTGCGCTCGAAGCGGTGTACGCGATCCTGCGTCGTCGGGTCCTGGATCTGGTCTGAGCTCTCCGAAGCCCCCTTCCGGCTCGCCTTGTCGCGACTGGCCCCAGCCAGGGAAGTCGTGAATATTGTCGCCGAGATACATCACGATCTCGGGGGCTTGACCGGCCGCAATCAGTGAGGACGGGAATTCTTCGTCGTTCCAGCGTCCACAATCTGCTCGCGGGGTCATGAATAATGCGAGCTAGGGCTCGGCCGCCGTTTCCGGCACCTCACACGACGTCGTGCCCGGGTACTCGACGAATCGGGCCACGATGCTCTCCAATCGCACACCGGTGCCCTCGAGGAAGGCCTGGAGTTCGGGATGCTCCGAGAAAAGTAGAAGATTCTCGCTGACGAGCCTGCTGTTGTTGACGACCGTATAGGGCTCGAACCTCCCGCTGACGTCTCCTTCGAGGTCGAGATCGAGATCGAGCACCATCGCCGGGGAGTCACATCCCAGGTCGAAGGCGTCGAGACTGACCGAGCGGATCGTCGGAGCACGCGAAGACCGAAACTCGATGCGGCGATGGGTGATGTCGTACACCTGAGCCGACTGGGTGGTACCGGGGCTCATCGCGTCTAGGGTCTTCCAGGCGTACTTCATCGGGGGTATCTCAGCGGCAGTCGAGTACCGCTCGAGCAGACTCGCACCCTTCGCGAACCGCCCGTCGATCTCCTGCCTGTCGGCATCGATAGGAGTCGTTCCCCCGAACCCTTCGAACTCCTCGAGCAGCTTCAACTCCTGCGTGTAGGGGCTGTTGGCTAACACCGGATGGCGAAGCGCCTCCCCCGTGTGGACGACTACCTCGCCGTCGAGGAACTCGACAGCCGCGCTGCTTCCCGAGCTGTCCACGGCGTAGAAGTGCCAGTTCCAACCGTCGAGCACCGCGATATGGGCACTCTGGACTACCTCTTCCACCGTGGCACAGGTGTCGAGGATGTACTGGATCCACTGGACCATGAAGATGGCGGCCCTGGAATCGTCGGCAGGGTACTTCGACTCGATCAGGGTCATCTCCTGAAAGACCAGGCCGGCCTCGTTCATGCCTCCGTCGGGGAACTCCAGCCCAGAGTAGTTGAAGGTTATCGAGCCGTACTTCGAGACCCAGGTCAGAGGCGAATGCGGGGACCGCTCGCCGCCGTAGAGCCAATCGAAACTCTTTCCGGTCTTCTTCACCCCCCGCTTGTTGACTACCACCAGGCCGGGCAAGGGGCCGGGAGCGTCCAGATTCCTCCCGGCGATCAGCACCCCGTCATCCCGGAGCGTGAAGGACGAGCAAGCTTCAGCCCCTGGACGCAGAATCATGCTCAATACAACGGCAACCACAATTGCTGGGCTGAGCTTTCGCATAATCGCCTGGCGCCTCCTGTCAGTCCAGCTCGGCGTCGACCTCGTAGTCGCTCAGGTCGATCCAGATCGTCTTCATCTCGAGATACTGGTCGAAGGCCTCGAGCCCGTTGTCGCGCCCGCCGAAGCCGGACAGCTTCCACCCGCCAAACGGCGTCGTGATGTCGCCCTCGCCGTAGCAGTTCACCGATACGGTGCCGGCCTTGAGCTCGCGGGCCCCACGTAGGGCATTTCGCAGTCCCCCGCTAAACAGCGACGCCTGCAGGCCATAGCAAGTGTCGTTTCCGAGCAGCAACGCCTCGTCGTCGCTTCCGGCGGTCGTGATTGCCAACACCGGTCCGAAGATCTCCTCCTTGTAGATGGTCATCTCCGGCGTCACGCGGTCGAAGATCGTCGGTGGAATGAACAGGCCGCTGCCTTCGTTCAGGGCCTCGCCCCCCAGTAAGAGCGTCGCGCCCTCTTTCTTCCCGATGTCGATGTAGCCCATCACTTTCTCGAAGTGCTCTTTCGATACCATCGAGCCAAATCGATTCGACGGTTCCAGCGGATCGCCGGTCCGCCACTCTCGGACCTTGATGAGGATCCTCTCCACGAGATCCTCCTTCAGATCCTTGTGCACGATGAGGCGGCTGTTGGACGTGCAGTTCTGCCCCATGTTCCAGAAGCAGGCATTGACCACGTGCTCGGCTACGGCATCCAAATGCACGGCGTCAGACAAGACAACCGCTGGATTCTTGCCCCCGAGCTCGAGCGTGACCTTCTTCAGGTTGCTGTTCGAGGAGTACTTCAAGAACTCCCGCCCGATCTCGGTCGAGCCGGTAAAGGAGACGGCGTCGATCCCGTCGTGCAGACCGATCGCCTTGCCGACCCGCGAGCCGGGCCCGGTGACGACGTTCAGCACGCCATCCGGTATTCCCGCTTCGCTCGCCAGCTCCGCCATCCGGACTGCCGTCATGCTGGTTTCCTTCGCGGCCTTGACGATCACGCTGTTTCCCGCCGCCAGCGCCGGGCCGGCCTTCCACGCCAGCATGAGCATCGGAAAATTCCAGGGCAGGACGCAACCCACCACGCCCACCGGTTCGCGCACGACCAACGCCAGGGCGTCGTCTCCGGACGGTGTCATCTTGTCGAATAGCTTGTCGGCCGCCTCCGCGTACCACGCCAGACAGTGAATCGTCTCCTCGAGATCGATCTCCGCGATGTCGCGTACCGGCTTGCCGCTCTCCAGGCTCTCCAGCACGGTCAGCTCGTAGCGCTCTCGCTTAAGGCGTTTCACCCACTGGATCATGATGTCCTTCCGCTCGGAAGGATGCATCCGTGACCAGACTCCTGCGTCGAACGCCTGCCGCGCCTTCTTCACCGCGTAGTCCACCTCCTCTTCCCCACAGGAAGCGATCTTGGCCAGAACCTCACCGGTTGCCGGGTTGATCGAGTCGTAGGTCTCCCCGGACTTCGCGCTCGTGAACTTTCCGTTGATCCATGAGCTCGCTGGGAACGTCATCTCCCTCATCACCCCAACATACTCTTCCCGCGTCAAGACATCCGTCATGCCAAAGCTCCTATCGGTGTGCTCTCGTCAAGATGAGAGGCCTTCATCGCTACCGGTGGATCATCTCGCTGGCGCTGCAGAGTCCGGCGTCTCCGCCAGGATCCCCTGGATGGTCTTACGCGCCGTCGACACCGCATCTCGCATCTGGCGTTTCAGTTCCTTCTTTATCGGTCGAAGAGGGAGGCGCACCGTTCCCGCCGGCAGGCCATCCATCTCGCACCCATACTTCACGCATTGGGCGAACTTGCCGCCCCGCTCCAGCACCGTCATCACGGGTAGCAGAGCCTTCATGATCCGGCGGCCCTTTGCGAAGTCTCCTTCCAGAACGCAAGTCTCATAGAGGGCTATGCACTCCGCACCGAGAAAGTTGCCCGCCGCACACACCCAGGAGCGCGCTCCCCAGACAAAGAACTCCAGGGCCTGATCGTCCGCGCCGCAGCTCAGCTGCAGATGCGGGAACTCCCGCGCAATCATGTGAATCCGGTTGATGTCGCCGCTGCTCTCCTTGATCGCGGTGAAGTTGCTGTTCCGACTCACCCGTTCCAGAAACTCGCGCCCAAACTCCGTCCCGGAGCGCCCCGGGTAGTTGTACAACATCACCGGCAGGCCGCAAGCCTTGTCGACCGCCAGCGCGTGTTGCGCCAACTCCTTGTCGTTCGGTATCGAGTACGGCGGCACCGCCAGCAGGATCGCCGATGCACCGGCCTCCCGCGCTGCCACCGCATAGGCACTCACATCCTCGGTTCGGATGTCGTTCACGCCCGCAATCCACGGCACCCGGCCGGCAATCACCTCGTTGCCGTACTGGAACTGCCGCACACGCTCTTTGGTCGTCAGCGCGTAGTTCTCGCCCGTCGTTCCGCCCAGCACCAACCCGTGCATCCCCTGATCCAGCAGGTGCTCGATCACGTCGACCCAACCCTTTTCATCGATCTCCCGATCCGGCCCCATCGGCGTGATCACCGGCGTGTAGATTCCTTCGAATCTCATCCTCTTCGCTCCCATCGACCTAGTTTCGAATCCAGGGCGACCATTCGACCCCGCGTAGGTACTTCTCCATCCACCGAATCTCTTCGACGATGCGGACTCTCAAGAGCCGCGGCTCGCGAATTCCGTGCTCCTGCCGCGGGAACTTGATGAAGCGGGTGGGGATACCACGCTCCTGGAGGGCGTCGAAATAGACCATGCTCTGGTTGGTACTGCTGGTCTGGTCCTTTTCCCCGTGCAGAAACAGGGTGGGCGTCTGCACGTTCTCCACGAAGTTGATGGCCGAGCGGCTGCGCCACTCGTCCCGGTTCGTCCAGTGCTTGCCTCCGACGTGCCAGTTGGAGATATCCCAGTTGTAGCCGGGGCCGCTCTCTGCGATCCAGTTGCTGACCCCGGCACCCACGGAGGCCGCCTTGAACCTGTCGGTCTGGGTGATCACCCAACCCGCCAGGACGCCGCCCCAGCTCCAGCCGGCGACTCCCATCGCTTCGGTGTCGATGTAGCCGGCATCGATGACATGATCGACTCCCGACATGAGGTCCTCATACTCTCCGCCACCGACATCTCCCATGAGCCCTCTGAGGAGATCGTCACCATAGCCGCTGGAGCCGCGCACGTTGGGACCGAGAACCGCATACCCGAGTCCGGTATAGAGGATCAGATCCGGCTCGAAGGCATTGGCCCAGTATCCACTCGGGCCGCCGTGGATCTGCAAGACCAACGGAACCTTTACTCCTTCACGATAATCAGTAGGAAACAGGAAGATGCCCTCGATCGGTGTCCCGTCCGTACTCTGCCACTCGATGACCCGACTCCTGGGCAGGAGGATCTCTTTTTCGATCCAGGGGTTCGCACTCGTGAGTCGAACCGCATCGGATCCATCGAGGGCAGAGGCATAGAGATCGATGGATGTATCGAAGTCGTTGAAGGAATAGACCATAGTGGTTCTGTCTCGAGAGTAGGCCTCCGCGCGCAAGGTGCCGGACACCTTGGTCATCGCCTCCAACTGATCGGTGGCGATGTCGAGGCGATACAAATTGGTGTCGGTCCCCTGCATTTCGTTGAAAAGGAGGCTCTCGCCATCGGGGCTCCAAACCAGATGGTCGATCTCGCCGACGTGATGCCCTTCGAGCTTCGTGAGAGCACCACTCTTGGGATTCAAGATCCAAAGGTATCCATTCCTCAGATCAAAACTCTCGCCGCTGCTGGCATGAAATACGAAGCTCTCTCCATCCGGTGACCAGAGCGGGTCGAATTCGACATCTGAGTTGTCGGTGACCTTTTGTAGATTCCCACCCGCTGTATCGACGACAAACAACTCCGAGGAGAACGGGAAATTGCCGCGATTGTCAGTCCGCGCTGAGAAGACCACTCGCGATCCGTCCGGGGAGACATCGAAACCGTCTATCAGCAAATCCTCCTCGAGGATTTGACTCTCACTCCTGGATTGAAGATCTATACGCCAAAGGTGAGTCCACCGTCCATGGTTCTTGCCGCTCGGCCCTTCGTTGACGTAGATCGGATCATCTCCCAGCTTGAACTCCTCCTCCTCCTTTTCGCTCATGGCCTCCTCGGAGACGAACACGATGCTCTTGCTGTCGCCTGACCATCGATAGTCGATGATCTTGCTTCGGTGGTCGGTCAACTGCCACGGCTCACCACCGCTCAGAGACATCACGAAAACCTGCGGTTTCTCCTCGACTTCGCGGAGCATGGACAGGAAAGTCCCGTCGGGAGAGATCCGAAAGGACTCTCCCCCGTCCTTGCGAACAAAAGGCACCGCTTCGCCGCCCTGAGAGGGGATCACGAAAAGGGTTTTCTCGTACTTGTTGGTCTCCCAGTTCAGTCGACGCTCGGTATAGAAGATCCGCCCCCCATCCGGTGTCATCAGGGCGTCTTCGATGCGCACCAGGTCGAGTAGATCGTCGACCGTCATCGCTCGCTTCTCCTGAGCCCGAGTCGGAAAAACCGACGAGACCCAGAGAAGCCCGAGGACCCACAGCGTCTTCGATAAGCGATTCGATTCCATCGTCCTCACCTATCTCCACAGATTGTCAGTGGCGGATTCGAAACGGGCAGTTTCGGGCACGAAGCACATCATTCAGGTTGCTGCCTCGAGGCCTGAGCAACCTGATCCGATACGCCCTGGGCGATCATGAGGTCCTGCACGGCCACTCCGGTCAAATCGCAGACGGTGATTTGCTGGTTGTCCGTTCGCCCTGGCACCCGACCTGAGATGACGGCCCCCAGCTCCACGACCGAATCGCGCCGCAACGCACCTGCCTCCACGGCCCGGAAGACCTCACCCCGAGTCTCCGACTGGGACAGGCTGTCGACCACTACGAGATCCGCATTGGCGAGAATCTCCGGTTCCAATTCAATCTTGTCGACCGTATCGGAGCCGATCGCCGTAATGTGGGTTCCTTTTCGGATTCTCTCAGCAGAAAGCAGAGGCGTCTTCGAAGGCGTCGTAGTGACAATCAGAGTGCAGCCGTCAGCAACCTCTCCGGGACTCGCGGCACTCTCGATCTCCAGGCCCGAGTCGGCAAAGTACTCCAAGTACGAATCGACCCCCCCTGGATCACGCATCCAAACCAATACCTTTCGGCACGAGATCAAAGGCAGCAAGAGCTCCAACTGGAGGCGCGCCTGGACTCCCCCGCCGAGGATGCCGATGCGCTGAACGTCGCTCGGCGCCAGATGTTTGGCGGCCACGGCACCGGCTGCCGCAGTCCGCACATCAGTGAGATGCCCCTCGTCGAGCAAGACCGCTTCAGGGAATCCAGTCTTCTGGCTGAAGAGGAGCATCATGCCGCTGCCCGAAGGCAGGCCGAGCTCCGGGTTGCCGTAGAACCCCGACGCGATCTTGATGACGTAGTGATCTCCTCCCCGTATGTACCCATACTTGATGTGGGTCTCCCCGGGTGGATCTTCGAAGATCAACTCGCCCACGGGTGGCACCACGGCTCGACCGTCTGAATAGGCGGCAAACCCCTCTTCCATCAGCGCCACGACATCGAGCTGCGACAGAACCTCTTCGATGGTCTCGATCGGAATCAGTTGAGTCATTCGATTACTCCTCCTGTCCGCCCCAGATGTCTCCCACTGTAAACCCGTTCGGAAACGGATCCTCGGGATCGACCACATACTGAGCGAAGCCCGTGATCCACGCGGTGCCCGAAATTGTCGGCACTACAGCGTTCATATCACCGATCTTCGTCTCTCGAACCAGCCTCCCGGTGAAGGTTGTACCGAGAATCCCTTCGTGTACGAAGTCCTGATTCAAAGGCAGCTCCCCTTTGGCCCAGAGGCACGCCATCTTGGCCGATGTTCCCGTGCCGCAGGGAGAGCGGTCGAGAACGCCTGTCCAGGTGGCGGGACGATCCCAGTCCAGCTTCCCAGACGAGACGATCACTGTGTTCTTGCGGTCCGCGACCGGATTCGTCGGAGGGGCTGACAGCTGACCGATCGTTATACCCCGTATGCCAGGGTTCTCCGGATGCACCGGCGTCTCGAGTTGCTCGATGGTGGCCGCCTTGATCATCTCACCAATCCGCGTGATCTCCTTGCCTTCGTCCGGAACCAGAGTCAGTCCAACCTGATCGGCGTCCGCGATGACGTAGAACATTCCTCCGTAGGCCACGTCCACTTTCACCTTGCCGACGTGCGGCACATCCACCACCGCATCCAGGTGGACCGGAAATGCAGGAACATTTTCGAAAGTCACGCGCTCTACCTTGCCCCCTCGTACGTCTGCCCTTATCGCTATGAGCCCGGCTGGGGACTCGAGCAGCAGCTCGGTCACCGGCTCGGCCGAAGGCACCATACCCGTCTCGATCAGCACCGTGGCTACCGCGATCGTATTCGTGCCCGACATGCCG
>JAUWSP010000168.1 GCA_030610025.1 Acidobacteriota bacterium
CCTTCTCACCAGCTTCGTAGCGAAAGGGCGAAGATGTCCGGAGGTACAAGGCCTGACAACCGAAGCCCCCGCAGGCGTACTTGAAGTACGGCGAGGAGGGATGAGGGCGGAAAACGTAGTAGGTTCGGGCATATTCGGTCTTGCAGTAGAACGTTGGTGAGAAGGTCGGGCTAGGCAGCGAACTTACCGCACGGGACACTAGTCGTCACTCGAGGGGTTGCAGGCTCAACGGGTCACGGGCAGGGAGGTGCCGGACTCGATGGCGAGTGACCCGCTCGAGGCGTGATCGCCCATCTTGGATGTCCTGGGCAATCTCGTGCCAACGGCCTACAACAAGGTAAAGGATCTGATCAGGTAGCAGATAGGCCTTGGCAGCCCGCAAGACATCGTCGGCAGTCGTGGCCTCGATTCCTCGTAGGTAGCGGTCCCAGTAGTCGCGGGGCCGCTTCAGGAGCTCGTTCTAGGCCAGGAGGCCGGCGGTCTCCTCGGCGGTGTCGAAAGAGAGTCTCAGCCTTCCCAGAAGGGTCTGTTTGGCGACCTCCAGCTCTGTCGGGTGCACCGGCTGGGTTCGGATTCGACGCAGCTCCTCGAGGCTCAGCTCGACTGCGCGCGCCACCTGAGCGCCGCGGGTATCGAAGAAGATCTGGAAGTCACCCACCCACAGCTCGCCAGGATCGAGTCGAGCGGAAGCCCGGTAGACGAGGCCTTCGGCAGTTCGGAGTCGACCAGCGACGCGGGAGATGGCACCGGAACC
Source organism: Acidobacteriota bacterium (assembly GCA_030610025.1). Classification (GTDB taxonomy): domain Bacteria; phylum Acidobacteriota; class Thermoanaerobaculia; order Multivoradales; family JAHEKO01; genus JAUVRX01. The sequence goes on from JAUWSP010000168.1 coordinate 755, forward strand.
ACCCAGAATCTCACCGAGAACCTCCAGGGAGAAACGGTCCTTGGAGTTCCAGGGGATCTCGTGGGTAAACCTCGTACCGAGGGCGACTTTGGCCTGGGGGATATCGGCTTCGTAGTGATAGAGACCCGGCGTCGGGGCGAAGGTCGGGCCCTCGGGAGGCCAGGGAATCGGCCTGTCGGGAGCTGGATCGGATTCCTTGTCTTGCCACCGGGCGATTCTCTCCTCGAGAGACGACAGGAGCGACTCGACCTGGAAGTCGCCAGAAACGGCGAAGATCAGGTTCTCCGGTTGCCAATAGGTCTGGTGGAACCGGGTCAGCGCCTGGGCGTCGATGGCTGCCAGGCTGCTGGGCGTGAGCGTCGTACTGGTGAAGTGCTGCCGACCGAAGACCAGCCACTGCCATTCTCTTTCGAGGACATCCAGCGGGTCTTGATTCCGCCGGCTCATGCTCTCCCGAAGGTTGGCTTTGGCACTGGCGAGCCGATCCTCCTGAAAGGAGGGTGAGGAGAGGACTTCGAAGAACAGATCCAGGGCTTCTTCGAGAGTCCAGGTGGGCACACTGAGGCTGGCCGCGCTGCGGGTGAAGCCGGCGAAGGATTGGATGCGAGCTCCCAACTCATCGACCCTGTTGTCGAGAGTGTCGGCCGATCTGAGCCGAGTGCCACCCCGCCTCACGAGAGCGCCGGTCAGGGAGGCGAGCCCAGCCTGTCGAGTCGGCTCGAGGAACGAGCCGACTCGGAGTGCGACCGCGACCTCCACCAGGGGAAGGGTATGGTCTTCGGCAAGATAGACCACGATGCCCTGGTGGATCTCTCGGCGGCGGCCCTCGGCCTTTGGAAGCTGGATCTCACGGTCGTCGAAGCGCAACGCGAGAGGACTGGTTGGGATCGAGGGCTGCTCTGCCGCAAACGCCACCACACCGCAGCCAAGCCACAGCGCGCCGGCAAGCCCGAAAATCCTGCCGTTCATGGGGTTGACCCACTGCCGATTGCTTGCAGTCCGGAGACCGACCGTTGAACGTCGGCATCCACCCGACGATAGACGGCCACGGTTCTTCCAGCAGGCTCGAGATAGCGTCTGGCCGCAGCTCGTACCTGTGCGGCGTCGACCCGAAGCACCTGGCGGGGCCAGGCGTTGATCTCCCGCCAGTTGCCCATGCCCTGGTAGACCAGGAGCTGAGTGAGAAGAGAGGCAGGGTCTTTGAGTCGCCGAAAGGAGTCGGCTGTCAGTCGGTTCTTCGCCCGCAGGAGCTCCTCGGCTGTCACCAGCTCTGCCTGGAGCCTGGCCACTTCCTGGTCCCAGGAAGCCAAGAGGTCTTCGGGACTCGAAGCTCCCTTGGTCTCGGCCTGAAAGGTGAAATATCCAGCCTGGCGCAGCTGACTTTGCAGTGCTGAGGCCGAAAACGCGATCTGCCTGCCGAGGACCATGGAGCGATAGAGCCTGCCGGAGCGCCCGTTGAGAACGGCTGCCAGGACCTCCAGAGCGCGCGAGTCGGTCTCTCCGAAGGCCGCAGAGGGGTAGAGGACCTGCACCTGTGACGGACACCGGCATTCGAGGGTCAGGGTGCGTCCGCTTTCAAGGTCGCCGGGAGACTCCAGAGGCACCGGACTGCGGGGGCTGGTCTTGCGAGGTGGGATGCGTCCGAAGTACCTTTCGGCGAGTCCGCGGACCTGCTCGGGATCGAAGGACCCGACCAGGGCCGCTGTGATGCGCCCTGGCGTGTAGTGCTGCTGGAAGAAGAGCCGGGCCGATTCCCGGGTCAGCCCATCCAGGTCCTCGGGAGCCCCTTGTGGATCCCATGCATAGGGGTGCTGGCCCCAGAACTCCGACTTCAGCTGCTCGTCGGCGGACCCGGTGGGATTCGATTCGATGCGGAGGCGACGCTCCTCGCGGATGACATCGAGCTCCTTGTAGAACTCCCGAAAGACGGGCTCCAACATGCGGTCGGACTCCAGCCAGAACCAGGCCTCGAGCTTCTCCGCAGGTACGGTGACGTAGTAGAACGTCAGGTCACGCAGGGTGTGAGCGTTGAGCCCTACCGCACCCAGCTGGGAGTAGAAAAGTGAGAACTGACCGAGAAGGGCTCGAGACCGGGCCTCGGCCTGGAGGCGTCGCAGCTGTGCTTCGGAATCGGCAATTCGCTGCTCGAGATGGGCACGCTTCTTCGACCCAGCTTCCGAGAGCCCCGACCTGAGATCGCGCAGCTCGGACTGTAGTTGGTCCTCTCGGTCGAGGACGACCATCTCGCTCTCGATGTCGCGGGTACCGACGGTTCGCGTTCCCTTGAACATCAGATGCTCGAGCAGGTGGCTCAGACCGGTCTCGCCTGGCGCCTCATCGGCCGATCCGACCTCGACCACCCAGCCGGCTGCGACGGTGGTCGTCTCTGGCCTTTCGACCAGCAGGACTCTCATGCCGTTGTCGAGCTGGATGGTCTCGACTGGCACCTGTGCGGTGAGATCGGACGCGGCTTCGAGTGAGGCCACAGAAAGCAACAGGGGAGTGGCCCACTGCAGAATGCCACGCCATCGGGCTCGCCGGCGGTGCTCGTCGATCATCGGTTCAAAGGAGGGTGCCAAGTTCTCATCCGGTCGAGGAACAGGACAGGCTGCGCAGCGGAATTCGATGCTAGCACGGTGCCCGCCGTCGGGAGGGTGCCAGGAAGTCCAGTGGTGCTGTACCATTCGGGTTGTCGTGCAGAGAATTGCCTGGTTCCTGGTCAACAGCGTGCAGGCGGTGATCCTGTTCTTGTGGACTGCCTTCTGGGTCGTGATCGTTCTCGTCGTGCGGCTCGTGACGGGTACTCCCAGGCTCTCGTTGACCATCGCTCGGGAGGCCTGGCTGCCGTTCGTGCTCCGACTCGTTGGAGCGCGACTGGAGGTGGACATCTCGCCGCGCAACGAGTTCTCCCAGCCGGTGCTTTTCGTCGCCAATCACCGCTCGTTCTACGACATTCCGGCCCTGGTCGGCAGCATCCCGACCAATCTTCATTTCCTGGCCAAGAAGGAGGTGCGCAAGATCCCCTTTCTGGGTCTCTACGCTGCGGCGATGGGTATGGTCTTTATCGACAGATCGGACAGCGAGGCCTCGAGAGCCAGTGTCGATCTGATGTCCGAGCTGTTGCAGGAGGGCGCCAGCATGGCGTCGTATCCGGAGGGCACCCGAAGCCGAAGCGGCGAGCTCCAGCCCTTCAAGACCGGCAGCTTCGTCGCTGCCATCAAGGCCGGTGTGCCGGTGGTACCCGTGAGCATTTCGGGAAGTCAGCGAGTGCTGCCCGCGGATGGTTTCTCACCCCGGCCCGGACTGATTCGGGTCTCCATCGGCGAGTCGATTCCGACCGCACATCTGAGCTTGGAGGACCGACGAGAGTTGGCAGACGAGGCGCGGCGGCAGGTCGAAGAGATGCTCGAGCGGGCCGAGGGTCATCCTGCCGAGCAGGATTCAGCGGTCCAGACACAATCTGAGCTGTAGCTCGAGCACTCAGGTGTTGGCCAGGTAGGGCAGTGGGCCATGCTTCGTGGCAGCGGACTGCTGTGCTTCCCGGGCCCTCTGCTAACATCTCGCAGCTCGATGGAATGCATGAACACCTCAATGGTCGGTGCCGTTCTGGCCGGAGGCGAAAGCCGCCGGTTGGGGCAGGACAAGGCCCTGTTGCCGTGGTCGGGAAAGGCGCTGATCCTGCACCCTTTCGAGGTGCTTCAGGAAGTGATGTCCGAGGTCGTCGTAGTCACGGTCTCTGGTCGATCCTATGGAGATCTCGGCGTCCCCGTGATCCACGATCGCTACGAGGGGCTGGGTCCTCTGGCTGGGATTCATGCTGCCCTCGAATGGGCCCGTTCCCGGCCGGTGTTTGTCGTCGCCTGTGACTTGCCTTTCGTCAGTGTCGAGCTCGTCAACCATGTTGCGGACTGGAGTAATGAGCAGAAGGTGCTGGCCTATACAAGCGACGAGGCGAGGACTCACCCACGGGCTACAGTCGCGGTCTGGCAGGGTCGGCAACAGCCCCTGTTCGGACTCTATTCGGTGTCGTGTCGGGAGCCCCTCGAAACGAGGCTACGCGACGATCGTCTGGAGGCCTGGCGCTTTCTGGCCGAGATCGAAACGACCTCGGTTCCAATCACGCCCGACCTGGCCTTCTACAGAGCCGACCTCCTGCTCAATATCAACTCACCAGAGGACCTTCGAAAGGGCGCTCCCGAAGGGGTCCCAGAACCTCCGGGTTTGTAATGGGTGAAGCCTTCAAGCACAAGGTTGCTCCTGGAGCCACAGTAACCGCCAAGGTTCTGGCAGTGGATGGGAATGAGACCCTGGAGCGTGCCGATGTGGTGGCGGCCGAGCAGCCTCTGGAGATCAGGGTCGTCGCTGAGATCGGGGGCCGGAGGCAGCGACACAGCGTCGCCGTCACCATGAGGACCCCGGGCAACGACTTCGAGCTGGCGGCCGGATTTCTCTGGGGCGAAGGGCTACTGAGGCACCCGGAAGACGTGTGGCGAATCGACTGGTGCGATGCCAGCTCGTCGCAGGACCCCAACAACGTCGTGGCGGTCAGCTTGAGCCCAGGAGTCGATTTCGATGCCGAACGACTCAGCCGTCACGTCTTTACTTCCTCGAGTTGTGGAATCTGCGGCAGAGCCTCCCTCGAAGCGGTCCGGATCTCATGTCCTCGAGCTCCGATCGGGACCTTTCAGCTCCAGCCGCAGCAGCTGGTGCGGGTGCCAAGCACCCTACGCGAGGCACAACCTGTGTTTTCGGAGACCGGTGGCTTGCATGCCGCCGGCCTCTTCGACGGCACGGGCCGGCTTCTGGCTCTGCGCGAGGATGTCGGGCGACACAACGCTGTCGACAAGGTAGTGGGGTCCCTGCTGCTCGAGGAGCGGCTTCCCGGTTCCGATCGCGTCCTCCTGGTGAGCGGGCGGGCCAGCTTCGAGCTGGTCCAGAAGGCCGCGCTGGCCGGTATTCCGGTTCTGGCAGCGGTCGGCGCACCCAGTAGCCTGGCAGTCGAGTTGGCGGTGGAAATGGGCATGACCCTGGTTGGCTTCCTGCGCGATGAGCGATTCAACGTCTACTCGGGTGCCGATCGAATCGAGATCGAGTGACGGGAACGGACGTCTACCTGGAAGTGTGACTTCGGTGACCGAGATCGACTCCGGGTCCAGCTCTGGAGGTTGCCGGCTCTTCGACACCCACGCCCACCTGTGTGACCCGGCGTTCGATGGGGATCGTAATGAGGTTCTCGAGCGGGCGAAAGATGCTGGGGTGGAATCGATCATCGCGGTCGGGGAGACGCTGCAGGATGCGCGCTCCAACCTGGCTCTGGCCCGTGACTATCCCTGGATCATTCGGGCAGCGGCCGGACTGTTCCCCACGATCCTGGATTTGGAGCAGGCGGAGGCGTTGGTGCAGTGGATACGGCGCCAAGCCGACGACCTGGTTGCCATCGGAGAGGTGGGCCTCGACTACTGGAAAGTGGACGATGGGGCGGAGCGGGAGGTTCAGAGAGAGATCTTCCTGCGGTTCGTGTCCCTGGCCATGGAGCTCGATCTGCCGCTCAACGTCCATTCCCGCTCAGCCGGAGCCGCGACGATC
>JAUWSP010000524.1 GCA_030610025.1 Acidobacteriota bacterium
ATCCGCCAGTGGTGCCGGAAGTTTGGACCTCAGTACGCTCGCGGGCTCAAAAGGCAGCACGGTCGCCGCGGCGACACGTGGTACCTGGACGAAGTCTTCGTGACGATCCAGGGTGAGAGGCAGTATCTCTGGCGCGCCGTCGACCAGGACGGCGATGTGATCGATATTCTTGTCCAGCCGCGCCGCAACCAGCGAGCGGCCAAGCGCTTCTTTCGCAAGCTCCTGAAAGGTCAGGGAAGCGAGCCCCGGCAGCTGGTGACAGACAAGTTGAGCAGCTACGGTGCAGCACATCGAGATGTGATGCCTTCCGTAGTCCACGACACCAGACGCTACGCCAACAATCGAGTTGAGGTCTCGCACCAGCCCACCCGACAGCGAGAGCGGCAGATGCGAAGGTTCAAGTCTGCCGCTCAAGCGCAACGCTTCTTGTCGGTTCACGGAGTCATCCTGAATCTCTTCCGGGTCGGACGGCATCTGCTGCGGCCAGCCAACCACCGGATACTGCGGGCCCGCTCCTTCCTTGTTTGGTCTGAGGTGACGTGCACCTGAATGATTCAAACATCGGCCGTCGATTCGGCCCAAATCTCGCTCGACAGACGCTAAGTTGACAGTGCCCTTGCCGATGCCGAACAGACTCCTGTGTTTGCTTTGCCGAAGTGTCTTTGGGGCAAGAAACTAAGTTTGAATAAACAAACATTTGTGATACTGTACCCGTGGCCTCGACGGGAAGGTGTCTCATGCACCGCGAAGATCCCGTTTCCACGACACATCAGATGTACCTGAAGACTCTGTTCCGGCTCTGCCGGACGCATCCCGTAGGGCGCGTTCGGGATCTGGCGGAGGAGCTGGGGGTGACTCCGGGCACTGTTTCCACTGCTCTGAACCGGCTCCAGGATCTGGGGCTCGTCGAACGGGAGCACTATGGAGGAGCTCTCTTGACACCCACGGGCACAGCGATCGCCGAGTGTGTTCTGCGTCGTTTCGATACGCTCAGAACGCTCCTTGTGGAGGTCTTTGGAGTCGACGAGGACGATGCCGAGAGCGATGCCTGCCTGATGGAGCATGCCATCAGCCCGGCCACTCTGAATCGGATCTCGAAGTTTCTCGATCTACTTCAATCTGGAAAATCGTTCAATTTGGAGAGTCTGCAGCGGCTTTACGGCAAGGGCACAGATATGTGTGCCGATTGCGAAGCCGTCGGGTTCTGCCGAGCCGCTGAAGCTGCGGCTCACAACTGAGGAACAACGAAGTGAGCAAACGCATTTCTCGGGACCGCCCACGTGAAGTTCTCCTGCAAGGACGCCCAGAAAGGGCTTCGGGAACCGTCAATGCGCTACCGCGCTATCAATCGTCCAGTTTGTTTGGCAGCTGCCCATGCATCGTGATCGAGCACGGCAGTGAAGAGTACAGGCTTCGAGTAACCCGCCTCGGCAAGTTGATTCTGACCAAGTGAGCTCATAGCAGACGAGCTTTACCCGGGCAAGCCAGCAGAGAGCCAGCCAGCCCTGATGAGGTGCGGCCCCTTCAAAGAGGCCGTGAAGAGTAGAAGACGAGGGGGTTCTTCATGGCTCATCGGATGCTGATTTGTTGGATTGTGCTAGTGCCTATCGGCACGCTTCTCTTTGCCGACGAGGCAGCCGTTGAACCAACGAAGGAGTCCAGCCCTGCCACTGTGTTTGAAGAGCAGGTTCTGGTGACAGGTGGGTCCGAGGCCGTAGAGACACTCCCGGGCTCAGCCGACTTCGTCAGTCTCGAAGAGCTCGAACAGCAAGCCTACGGTGATGTGAACCGGATCCTGCGTCAGGTTCCAGGAGTCAATATCCAAGAGGAGGAAGGCTACGGTCTGCGACCGAATATCGGCATGCGAGGTACCGGCGTTGAGCGCAGCTCGAAGATCACCCTGATGGAAGACGGCGTCCTGATCGCCCCGGCGCCTTACGCGGCGCCGGCTGCTTACTACTTCCCGACGTCCGCACGAATGGAAGCCCTGGAGGTGCGCAAGGGGTCGGCTTCCATTAGCCAGGGGCCTTACACCACGGGCGGGGTGATCAATCTGGTGTCCTCGGCGATTCCCTCTGAGCTGGCAGCCGCAGTCGAAGCGTTCTACGGGACCGAGGAAACGATTCGATTCCGGGCCAAAGTCGGAAGTTCCTCGGAGAGGTTGGGTTGGTTGCTCGAGACATTTCAGCTCCACACCGACGGATTCAAGGACCTCGACGGCGGTGGCCCGACTGGAGTGCGACTCGAGGACTATCTCGGCAAGTTGCGTTTCAATAGTTCCGGTTCGGCCCGGTTCTACCAACTTGTCGAGCTGAAGCTGGGAAAGACGGACCAGCTTGGTGAGGAGACCTATCTGGGATTGACTCAGGAGGACTTTGACCGGACACCACTGCGGCGCTACGCGGGATCGCAGGAGGATTGGATCGATACCGATCACGAGCAGATTCAGTTGAGACACTTCATCCAGCCTGCGGACACGGTGTATGTCACGAGCACCGCCTACCGAAACGACTTTTTTCGCAATTGGCACAAGCTGCAATCAGTAGCCGGGGTCGGCATCAGCAGTGTGCTGGATGCCCCAGCCAGCTACCCGGCAGAGCTGGCGATCCTTCGCGGGGATCTGGACAACACCACCGGAGGACTCGAGATTCGCAACAACCGCCGCAGCTACCGATCCGAGGGCGTGGATGTGCTCTTGGATTGGCAGATGCCCATGGCGACCATCGACCATCAGCTCCAGTTCGGGCTGCGTCTGCATCGAGATTACGAAGACCGGTATCAGGAAGAGGACTCGTGGAGCATGGTCGAAGGCCGCATGCGTTTCGAGCAATTTGGGCAGCCGGCGAGCCAGGCCAATCGAATCGATGAGGCAGAAGCTCTGGCCCTCTTCGTCAGCGATTCCATCTACTTTGGCAATTGGACGGTGTCTTCTGGGGTTC
>JAUWSP010000459.1 GCA_030610025.1 Acidobacteriota bacterium
CCGAGTACTGGATCTCGTGGCCCAGACCCGATGAGTCTTCCACGCCCGTGCCAGGCTCCAAGGTCGACGAGGTGGCCGAGTGCGAAGCTGCCGCCATCGCCCGGGACATTCGTCACCTGCACGATGAGGTCGACATGGCATGGAGCGATTTTGGGCTCCTGCTTCGCGCCACCACTCACCTGGAGACCTATCTCGATGCCTTCCGAGATCACGGTCTACCCTTCGTCGTGGGCAGCAGCAAGCAGTACTACCGTCGGCGCGAGATCATCGAGGCCTCGGCGCTCGTACGAGCCATCATCCATCCGGTCGATCACGTGGCCCTCGTGGCGTTCCTGCGTTCGGCAACCGCAGGGCTTCCTGACGCTGCGCTCCTCCGCCTCTGGGGCTCCGATTTCCCAGCGCTGCTCACCGAGCTGACAGGACCCGGGGCAGCCGAGCTCGATCAGGCGCTCGGCCTTGTCGAGACAGTGGCCCATGAGCTCGACGAATCCATCCCGGGAATCGACAGCATCGAGGATTGGCAGATCAGCGTCCAGGAGGCCGTCGCCAACCTGGCCCTGCTTCGTCAGTCGTTCCGCCAGGATCCCCCGGATCGGTTCGTGGAGCTGCTCCGTCGTCGGCTGCTCTTCGATGTCACCGAAGCGGCACGCTATCTCGGCCACTATCGGCTAGCCAATCTCGAGAGGTTCTTTCGTCAGTTGGAGACCTCCCTCGAGGAGCGTGGTGGCGACATCCAGGCCATCCTGAGGACCCTGAGGCGAAGTGTCGCGGAGGCCGAGGAAGAAAAGGAGGCGCTGCCCGAGGATGCGGTCGTGGATGCGGTGCGGGTCATGACGATCCACGGGGCCAAAGGCCTCCAGTTTCGTCACGTCTATCTGGCCCAGGCCCATGCCTCGCCACCACCGAAACGCCGCCAGGCTGTCGACCTGGATCCGCGCTGGATTCCGGGTGAGCCCGCAGAGTATGTATTGCTCGGCAATCCGACGCTCGGATTTCACCAGGTTGATGAGCATCGTAGACGGGTCGAATCGGCCGAGCTCGTGCGCACGCTCTACGTGGCCATGACCCGAGCCGAGGATCGACTCGTGGTGGCTGGAAATTGGCCCGAAGAGTTGCCAGAGTCGCCTCCAGAGCGAGCCAGAACCTACCTGGATCTCCTGTCGCATCGGTCCGACCTCCCGGCCTCACCCGGCCGACTCGTAGCTGGGTGTCTCGAGGACGACAAGGCCTTTCAGGACGCCGGGTTCGCGCGGTGGAGATTTTCAGGCCTCGAGAGAGCGAACGGCGAGGCGGCTAGAGGAGGCGAACAGGTCTCCAGGTCGATTCCACTCCAGATAGCCCAGACTGACTCGCGGACCCTCTCGGAGCACTCACTGGCGGCGGGCCATCGGATGGCCCGACCCTTTCAGGGACCGATGTCGGCCGACGCCGGAGCCCGACTCGCAAGGCTGCTGGACGAGGAAAGTGAGTCCACAGCCGGGCCCGGCCAACGTCAAGGAGTACGCGCAGTAGGAGAGCTCGTCCATCGTCTGTTCGAGACCTGGAATCTGGAAGAGAGGCCAGAAGACGAGTGGAAACGGCGACAGAAGAGGCTGCTTGCAGGACTGAGCGCCATGGTCCCGGAGCACGAGCTGTCCGCTGCTACCGAGAGAGCGACGAAGCTGCTCGAGCGGATCGACAGTGGGGAGCTTCTGAAACGATTCATCGAGCTCCGACAGACCGTACTGGGCCGCGAGATCCCCGTACTGCTGTCGCCGCAGGACGGAGAGGAAGGCCCCGTCGGTTTCCATTCCGGCGCTATCGATCTGCTCTACCGAGATCCCGAGACCGGATTGCCGGTCATCGTCGACTTCAAAACCGACCGGGTCGAAACCGACGAAGATCTGGGTGCACGAGCAGCGGTCTACGCCTCGCAGGAGGATCTCTACGCCAGGGCGGTACAGCGAGCGATGAATCTGGAGACCCGACCGGGTACCGAGCTCTGGTTTCTGTGGGCAGATAGGAGGTACACCCGACCGTGACGGCTCTGAGCGAAGTTCCCACTCCGGCACTGATTCTGGACCTCGACCGCCTGGAGCGAAACCTGCGTCGAATGGGTGAGCGCGCGAGCTCGCTCGGTGTCGGGCTCCGTCCCCACATCAAGACGCACAAGTGCCTGGAGATCGCACGAATGCAGCGGGATCTGGGGTGCTCCGGCCTCACCGTATCGACCCTCTACGAGGCCAGGGTCTTGGCCGAGAATGGGTTCGACAATCTGACCTGGGCATTCCCCGTTGTCCTGAGCCGGCTCGATGAAGCCAACCAGATCTCCCGCGAAGTCGATCTGGGGCTCGTGCTCGATTCGATGGAGGCCTTGAGGGCGCTCGAGGCCTCCGGCCAGCCGTTTCGGGTCTGGTTGAAAGTCGACTGCGGCTATCACAGGGCCGGTGTCGATCCCGAGAGCCCCCTGGCTCGTGAGCTGGCCCGTCGGCTCGACGACTCCTCGAGGCTCCACTTCGAGGGCCTGTTGACTCACGCAGGACACGCCTACAAGACCGAATCCCGGGACGAGCTCGAGCTCGTGGCTGAAGAGGAGCGTTCCTCCCTGGTGAGGCTGGCCGAAGCCCTCCGAGACGAGGGGATCGAGGTCCCAGCGGTCTCGGTGGGCTCCACGCCCACGATGTCGGTGGTGGAAGACCTGGCAGGTATCGATGAGATGCGGCCGGGAAACTACGTCTTCTACGACCTCATGCAAGCCCACCTCGGATCTTGCAGCGCCGATGATTGCGCAGTGACCGTTCTGGCCAGCGTCATCTCCTCACAACCGGGAACCGAACATTGCGTGATCGACGCGGGTGCCCTGGCTTTGTCCAAAGATTCGCTTTCGGTGGGTGACGGCGACACGACCTTTGGAGAGGTTCTGGAAACCAGCCCCCGGACTCGGCCAACGACAACGGCGCATGTTCGCTCCCTTTCGCAGGAGCACGGTGTCGTCGACAGCGACCTGCCCGTCGGCACCCGGGTGCGGGTCCTACCCGTTCACTCGTGCTTGACGGTCGCCTGTTTCGACGAGTATGTGGTGGTGCGCGGCGACCGGGTAGTCGATCGCTGGAAGGTCTGGCGAGGGCGCTAGCCACCTATTCCAGGTACCCGAGGGCGCGAAGGGCATCCATGTCTTCCTCGCTCAGCGACGGGGGTGGCAACTCGTCCGCCAGGACGAGGCCCTCCTTCACCTGACCCAGCCAGATCTGAAGGCTTTCAGAGATCTCCGTCTGCTTCAGTACGAGGCTTTGCTCCTCTTCTGGATCGGTCGCCAGATCGAAGATTCGACGGCGACCGTTGGTGACGCGCAGGATCTCCTTCTTGCCGCCCTCGAGCC